>CAYWFP010000016.1:0-53017 GCA_964457365.1 uncultured Planctomycetaceae bacterium | reverse complement strand
CGTTGCGGCATTATTGGTTACTGAGAAAATCGACCGAAACAACCGGACAGCAGTGGGATTGCCCACGATATAGTCCACCTCGGGCCACTCCGGCTCCGTCGGGTTCTCCGGGTCGGACAGGTCGAGAATCGCGTCCATGTTGCGGAAGTTGTCCGGCAGGCTTTCCAGGATTGGATCGGCCGGGTTGCCGAAGCCGTTGATGCGAATCCACTGCAGGTATCCGATCCAGACCGTCATCTGCGCCAGGTCGAAGGCGTAGGGCGAGAGTTCGATGCCGAAGAGTTGCTTCGGATGCACCAGGGGCAGGCTCATGCCGAGGTTGCGATCAGCGGCCCAGACGATGGCCTCCTTCTCCAGGTCCTTCATCTTCTGCAGCGTTACGTACAGAAAGTTGCCGCTGCCGCAGGCGGGATCGAGTACGCGCACGGTAGACAGCTCGACCAGGAAACGCCGCACCACCGAATTGGCGCGGTCGCGATTCTTCTCCATGGTGGCGGGCGTGTATTTCGGGCTGCCGTCGGCCTTGGTTTCGGCGTTGCGGGCGAGAAACTTCTCCGCCGCCGTCCGCGCCGCGTCCCACTGTCGCCGCAGCGGCGTCATGACCACCGGCTCCACCAGCGTCTCGATGTCCTCGCGGCTGGTGTAATGCGCGCCGAGTTGCATGCGCTTATCCGGGTCGAGGCCGCGTTCGAAGAGGGTGCCGAAGATGCTCGGGTCCACCGCGCCCCAGTCCAGCGCCGAGGCGGCGGACAGCGCCCGGATCTCGTCCTCGGTCAGGTCGAGGATCGCGTTGTCGTCGAAGAGCGCGCCGTTGAAGTGCCGGATCTCCTCCATGCCAAAGTCGCTGCCCGCGGCCATGGCTTCGAACAGCCCGGCGATCATCTTGCCGAAGCGGTCCGGCTCGGCCTTGCATTTCTCCAGCAGCTTCGAGAAGAGATGATCCTGCAGCAGGCCGATATCCTCGGCGAACATGCAGAATACGAGGCGGTCGAGAAACCGCGCGACGGCCTGGGGTTCTTCACCCTTTTCACGCAGCCGCTGGGCAATGGACGCAATATGCTCCGCCGCTTCCGCCGTGATGGCCTGGCTGGTGCGGCCGGGCTTCAGCTTCTCGGGATCGTGGAACACGGCGCGGAGGATCTCCAGCCCGCGCGGCGTGTCCAGGTCGGCGAGCGTCAGCTCATGCACCGTGGCGGGGCAGTTGGTGAAGTTGCAGTGAACGAGAATCCGGTCCATGTCCGAGACGACCAGGAGCGGCGGATTCTCCAGCGCCTCGCGGTACTGCAGAAGCTGGTCGTAGGCGGCGTCCAGATCCTTGCGCCTGCCCTTGTACTCCCACCCGAAGCAGCCGCGCTTCCAGACGTCTACCCGCCCGGTTCGCCTTCCCGGTGCGTTCGCACAAAAACCTTTGACGCATCGGGATATACGCCACGCCATGAAAAAGCCCCCTGATCGAAACCAGGAGGCGTATGCGGTGCGGAGAAAGTTCTCCGCGTGGTTGTTGGTACCCCGGAGAGGAATCGAACCCCTATCTACGGCTCCGGAGGCCGCCGCACTATCCGTTGTGCTACCGGGGCGTTGCGCCGATTTCGCCGCGCGACCATCCCAGTCTACCCCCGCGGCCGCCCGTGTCAAGCGACTTGACAGAAAGCCCCGCGCGCGCATCATATGCGCATGGACTCGCTGACGCCCGCGCGCTGCGCCCAGATGCTCCGCTCCGCCTCCGCCGCGGTGGCCCTGACCGGCGCGGGCATCTCCACGGCCGCGGGCATCCCCGACTTCCGGGGACCCGAAGGCATCTACGCCACCCGCCGGTACGATCCCGAGCGCGTCTTCGATATCGAACACTTCCGCCGCGACCCGCGCGAGTTCTATCGCTTCACGCACGACCTGATGCGCCTCGTCGACGAGCTGCGGCCGTCCTATACCCACCGCGCGCTGGCGACGCTCGAGGCCGAGGGGATGCTGCGCGCGGTCATTACCCAGAACATCGACCCGCTGCACAGGCTCGCGGGCTCGCGGACGGTCGTCGCGGTCCACGGCGACTACGCCGCCAGCCGTTGCCTCGACTGCGAAGAGACGTATGATTACGATGGCTGGCTGGCGCGGCTGCGCGTGGCGGAGGTGCCCCGCTGCGACTGCGGCGGCGTGCTCAAGCCCGCGGTGGTCTTCTTCGGCGAGGCGGTCCGGCAGATGCCGCGCGCGGAGGAGTACGCCCGCGCGTGCGACCTGATGCTGGTGCTCGGCTCCTCGCTGGCGGTCTACCCGGTGGCGCTGCTGCCGCAGATCGTCTCGGCGACGGTGGTGGTGGTCAACCGCGGCGAGGTGGCCCTGCCGCCGGCGCCGGGGCGTTACTTCGTCGAGGCCGACCTGGACGACTACTTCCGCGCGGTGATGAACGAGCTCGATTTGGAGACGACATGAGCGAACTGATCGTCGACGACAAGCTGCCCGCGGGCAACATCCTCGCGGACCGTATCGAGGGCGACGAGGTCCATCTGCGGGTGGACCCGCGCGACACCGAGGGCTTCTGGTTCTACTGGTGCTTCCGCGTCCGCGGCGCGGCCGGGCGGCGGCTGCGGTTCCGCTTCGCCGAGGGACCGGTCTTCACCGTCCGGGGCCCGGCCATTAGCCTCGACCGCGGCCGCTCCTGGCGCTGGCTGGGCATGGCCGAGGCGGGCGAGTGGTACTTCGACTACGCCTTCAGCCCCGACGAGCACTGCGTCTGGTTCAGCATGGGCATGCCCTACACCGCCTACGAGCTCGAGCGTTTCCTGGCCGCGCACAGCAACTCCGCGCACCTGCGCCGCGATGTGCTCTGCCTCTCGCGCGGCGAACGCGAGGTCGACCGACTGCACGTCGGCCGCCTCGACCGCGAGCCGGCGCACCGGATCGTCCTGACCGCGCGCCACCACGCCTGCGAGATGATGGCCGACTACGTCATGGAGGGCGTGCTCGGGGCCGCGCTCGGCGCGGACGAACTGGGCGCGTGGTACCGCGAGAAGGTCGAGATCCTCGCCGTGCCGTTCATGGACAAGGACGGCGTGGAGAAGGGCGACCAGGGCAAGAACCGCAGGCCGCACGATCACAACCGCGATTACGGCGAGGCGCCGATCCACCCGGAGGTGCGGGCGCTGAAGCGGTTCGTGCCCGCCTGGGGCGGCGGGCGGCTGCACGCGGCGCTGGACCTGCACTGCCCCTACATCCGCGGCGGCAAATGCAGCGAGTCGATCTACCTCGTCGGCTCGCCGAAAGCGGAGGTCTGGCAGGCGCAGCAGGCCTTCGGCGCGGTGCTCGAGGACGCCTGCCGGGAAGGACCGCTGCCGTACCGCGTGGCGGACAACCTGCCGTTCGGACAGGAATGGAACAACTCGTCCTTCGGCGAGACGCTGAATTGTTCGCACTGGTTCACCACCCTCCCGGACGTCCGCCTGGTCACCTCGGTGGAGATCCCCTACGCGCAGGCCCGCGACACCGGGATGAGCTCCGCCGGCGCGCGCGGCTTCGGCCGCTGCCTGGCCGTGGCGCTGCGGCAGTACCTGGCGGGGGCTTGACCCCGCGGAAAGGGCGATATGGCGCGCCGGGCGTGCTTCACCAAGTTCGGCGGGCAGCACCAGCTCGTCGTCGAGACCGCCGCCGACCTGCAGGCGATGACGGAACTGGACGACGCGCACCGGGCGGCTCCGTCGCCTTCGCCGCCGTCGGTACGACTCTGACCTGCGTCCTCAACACCGGCGCCGGGGCCGGGGCGTTCTGAACCCGGGCCGCGAAACCGCCGACCGTTACTCCTCCTCGTCCTTCTGCCGCGCCCGCAGGTACGCCTTCTCCACCGCGTGGAAGACCGATTCGCTGTTGAACGGCTTGATCAGGTAGTTGCGCACCCCGAGCTTGCCGCAGCGCAGCACGCTCTGCCGGTCGCTCTTGCTGGTCAGCACCACCACCGCGAGCTTGGCGTGCTGCTCGTTCTCGCGCAGGCGTTCGAGAAATTCGAACCCGTCCATCTGCGGCATCATCAGGTCGAGGATGACGACGTCGACGGGCTTGTTGGTATTGCGCGCCCTGCGCAGCATCCCCAGCGCCTCGTGCCCGTTGGCCGCCTCCTCCACGCCCCAGTGGTGCGTCTTGATATGGCGGGCGATGACCGCGCGGATCAGCTTGCTGTCGTCGACAATGAGGATGTTCAGCCACTTCGGCAGCTTTGGCGCCGACCCTTCCTCCCCCTCCGTCCCGTCGGCCGCTTCGTCCCCGGCTTCTCCGGCGGCTTCGTCCGCCGGCGCCGCGGGCTTGTCGACAAGCTCATCTTCCAGCGTCGGCGCCTGGTTCCGGACGGTCTCGAACCGCCGGCGGAAAGCGCGCTCGCGCTCGATGGAGTAGCGCAGGCTGCGTATCAGCGCCTGCGGGTTGATGCGATCCTTGACGAGATAGTCGTGCGCGCCCTTCTGCACCGCCTGCATCGCCAGCTCCGCGTCGTCGTTCTGCGCCAGGATCAGCACCGGTACGTCCGGCGCGGCGGCCTGCACGCGCTCGAAGGCATCGAGCCGCCTGGCGTCCTCGACCTTGATGTCCAGCAGGATCGCGTCGGGCTTGTCGAGCTCCAGCCGGCCGAGCCCTTCCTGGAGCGAGCCGGTGCGCTGGATGGTGAAGGCGATCTCCGTCGCCTCGCGCAGCGACGCGAGCAGTTCGTCCGCGCCCTTGTCGCTCTGGTCGATGGCGAGGATCTCGTAGGACGGCTTGCTCTCCGCGTCGTTCATGCAGGTCTCGCTTCCGCCGATCCGGGCTCTTGTCGCCGCCCGGGCATGATACCGCGCCGCCGCTTCCGCGACAAGGGGGAAGCCCCGGCGGCGGGATTCGAAATTTCCCCTTTCGCGTTTCGGGCGTTTGCGGTATAGAAACGCCCGGGGAACGCGTCCGAGGAGGCCGGCGTGGCCACGCTGCTCTACGACAACGCCTGGGTCGAGGCCACCGTCACGCGCATGGCCGACGAGATCATGAGCGATCCGCTGCGCGGGGCCGGGCGGGCGCTGATCGGCATCCGCACGCGCGGCGCGGCCCTCGCCGACCGGCTGGCCGTCTCGCTCGGCGAAGGCGGCGTGGAGGTGCCGGTGGGCTACATCGACGCCACCCTCTACCGCGACGACCTGCATACCGGCGCCGGGCTCAAGCAGATCGGCGCCACCGCCGTCGACTTCGACCTCAACGACCGCGCGGTGGTGCTCGTCGACGACGTCCTCTCCACGGGGCGCACTGTCCGCGCGGCGCTGGACGCGATCTTCTCCTACGGCCGCCCCGCGTGCATCCGCCTCTGCGTGATGATCGACCGCGGCGGGCGGGAGCTGCCGATCCGCCCCGATATCTTCGGCGCGCGCGTGGAGGTCCCGCGGGGCGGATTCGTGCGGCTGAAACTCGAGGAAGTGGACGACCGCGCCGACGCGGTCTACGTGGTCGGTTCCGGCGAACCGGAGCCGTAGGACGTGGTACGCGACGCGAGGTCGCCCGATGAACTGGACGCGCAAACACCTCCTGGGCCTGGCGGACATCTCCGCCGAGGAGATCACCCACATCCTCGACACGGCCGACCGTTTCAAGGAGGTCTCCACCCGCTCGATCAAGAAGGTCCCCGCGCTGCAGGGGCGGACGGTGGTCAACATGTTCTTCGAGGCCTCCACCCGCACCAACCTCTCCTTCACCCTCGCCGCGCGGCGGCTCTCGGCGGACATCCTCTCCTTCAGCAAGAGCGGCACCTCGGTGGCCAAGGGCGAAACCCTCATCGACACCGCGCGCAACATCGAGGCCCTCGGCGTCGACGTCATGGTGCTGCGCCACGGCGCCTCCGGCGCGCCGAAGTTGCTGGCCGCCAACGTCGGCTGCAGCGTCGTCAACGCCGGAGACGGCCAGCACGAACACCCCACGCAGGCGCTGCTGGACATATACACCATCCGCGAGGTCTGCGGCCGCGTCGCCGGGCTGACCGTCGGCATCGTCGGCGATATCGCCCACAGCCGCGTGGCGCGCAGCAACATCTGGGGGCTGACCAAGCTCGGCGCGCGCGTCATGGTCGTGGGCCCCGCGACGATGATCCCGGTGGGCATCGAGCGCCTGGGCGTGGAGGTCTGCCACGACATGGACCGCGCCATCCGCGAATGCGACGTGCTGAACATGCTGCGCATCCAGTTCGAGCGCCAGCAGGGCTGGTGCCCGTTCCCGAGCGTGCGCGAATACACCCGCCTCTTCGGCCTCACCCAGGCGCGGCTCGAACGCCTGGGGCGCACCGATCTGGTGGTCATGCACCCGGGGCCGGTCAACCGCGGCATCGAACTCGCGCCCGAGGTCGCCGACGGCCCGCAGAGCGTGATCCTGCAGCAGGTGCAGAACGGCGTGGCCGTGCGCATGGCGGTGCTCTTCCTGGTGACCGGCGCGGCCGAGAGCGGCAACGCGAGCAACGGCGGAGGCGAATGACGATGGGCGAGCTTCTCATCACCGGCGGCCGCGTCCTGGATCCCTCGCAGCGCCTCGACGACCCGGCGGCGATCCTGATCCGCGACGAGACGATCGTCGCCGTGGGCGCGGCGGAGACGGTCCGACCGCAGGCATCGGCCGCCGCCGAGACGCTCGACGCGCAGGGCCTGACGGCGGTGCCGGGGCTGATCGACATGCACGTCCATTTCCGCGAGCCGGGGATGTCCGAGGAGGAGACCATCGCCAGCGGCGCGCGCGCGGCCGCCGCCGGGGGCTTCACCGCCGTGGCCTGCATGCCCAACACCGACCCGGCGCTCGACTGCGAGGCCGACATGAACTTCATCCGCCGCGAGGCCAAAAAGGCCGCCAAGGCCTGGGTCTTCCCCGTCGGGGCCATCACCGCCGGCCGGCGCGGCGAGGAACTCTCGGAGATGGGCAACATGGTCCGCGGCGGCGCGGCGGCCTTCTCCGACGACGGCTGCTCGGTGGCGCAGGCGGGGCTGCTGCGCCGGGCGATGGAGTACGCGCGCATGCTCGGCAAGCCGATCCTCGAGCACTGCGAGGACCCGACGCTGGCGCAGGGCCACATGCACGAGAGCTTCATCAGCACCGAACTCGGGCTCGACGGCATCCCGGCCGAGGCCGAGGAGGTGATCGTCGCGCGCGACGTGGCGCTGGCGCGGCTGACCGGGGCGCGGCTGCACATCCAGCACGTCTCCACCCGCGGGGCGATCGCCATCCTCCGCCGCGCCAAGGCCGAGGGCATCCGCGTCACCGCCGAGGTGACGCCGCACCACCTCGTCCTCACCGACGAATGCGTGCGCGGGTACGACCCACGCTTCAAGGTGAACCCGCCGCTGCGCGACGCCGACGACGTCGCCGCCTGCGTGGAGGCGCTCGTCGACGGCACCATCGATATCATCGCCTCCGACCACGCGCCGCACCTCAACGAGGAGAAGGAGATCGAATTCGCCGCCGCGCCGTGCGGGGTGATCGGCCTGGAGACCACCGTCGGCGTGCTGCTGAGCAAGCTCGTCCGGCCGGGGAAGCTGACGCTGGGGCGGATGCTCACGGCATTGACGAGCGCGCCGAGCGACGTGCTGCAGCTCGAGCGCGGACGGCTGGTGCCGGGCACCGTCGGCGACGTGACGCTGCTGGATCCGCAACGGCGCTGGACCGTCGATGCGGCACGCTTTCACAGCAAGTCGCGCAACTGCCCTTTCGAGGGCTGGACGCTGACCGGCAAGGCCGTCGCCGCCGTCGTCGGCGGACAGGTGGTGCACGACGAACGCTGAACGCGGGTGACGCATGATACGCTCCTTCGCACTGCCGAACAGATACGCGTGACGCCGCCGCCACGACACCTTTACATTTGCGGCCCCGGCGGCGCGAATGCAAGTCGCTTTGGTACAGGACTGTACCGTACAGGATCGCGTTTTCGCCTAACCGGCGCGAGGACAACCGGATGCGAACACGTTATTTTTTATAAAATATTACAGCAAAAAAGATAACCGGCCGAGGATGCGCGTCGATGCAGCAGCTTCACGAGACTGACGCCGAGCTGGCCGCCCGGGCCGGGCGCGGCGACGCGGGCGCGTTCGAGACGCTGGTCGCGCGCTACGGCGCGGCGATGGGCGCGCTGGCGTACGACCGCTTGGGCCATATCGGCAGCGCTCGCCGGGCGGTGGAGACGGCGTTCCACCAGGCGCACGAGCGGCTCGGCGAATTGAAGACGCCCGAAGACCGCGCGCGTTTCGGCGCCTGGCTCTACGTCATGCTGCGCGAGATCTGCGCGCTCAAGCTCGAGGGGCGCGGCAGTGAGCGGCGCATCGTCAAGGCGCGCGCGGAGAAGCGCGCGGGCGAGGCGAGCCTGCAGGGGCTGGGGCAGATCCCGCTCGATACGCGGCAGGACGCGCTGCGCGCGGCGGTGGAAGATCTCGCGGCGCCCTTGCGGGAGCTGGTGGTGCTGCGCTACCTCGGCGGCGCCTCGCGGGAGCTGGCGGCGGCGATCCTGGAGATGGACCTCGAAACCCTCGACGCGCGGCAGGCGCGGGCGCTGAAGGAACTGGGCAGAAGCCTGCGGAACGGCCCGGGCAATAACGCAACGCGCGTGAAGAACGACAGAACCTGATACGGGTGGGTTCTGCCAGCCGAAGCGTACGCCTTGTTGGCAAAGCACGCACGTGCGCTATGATGGAAGCGTCACCGTGCTTTGGGGGATGATCTTGCCGTCTCGCCGGCGGTGATCCTGGATTTGCAGTATCTCCGCGAAGCGGGAAAGATCGCGACCGACGCCCCGCGGATCGTGGAAACGCTCACCGCGTCCATCGGACTTGCCGTCGCCGATACGCCTTTTCGCCAGGTCGTCGCGGAAGGGCTCTCGGAATCATGGGCGCGCGATCCTTTCGACCGCCGGATCGCAGCCCAGGCGAAGGCGGAGAAAGCCGGACTCCTGACCAAGGACGGGCCGGTCCGCGAACGGTACCGCGACACGTTCCGGGAAGCGTAACTACCGCACGCCCCTGGCCTCGAGCGCGCGGATCTCCTGCAGCCACGTCGCGCGCGTTTCCCCGGTGACCTCCGGATCGGGCAGCAGGCTGCGGCGGGTGCAGTTGATCAGCGCCTGCAGGGTCTGGTAGCGGCGGGCCTCGCCGATGGCCGCGGGCAGCCGGTCGGCGACGACGGAGAGGATGTCGTCGAAGGTCAGCCGCCCCCCGAAGCGGATCTTCGCGGCCTTCAGCTCCGCCCGCAGGGACGCGAACCAGGCCGCGGAGGAGCCGACCATGGCCTTATCGAGCCGTCGGATCTCCGCCTCGCCAAGCGGCGCCTCGGCGACTCCGTCGACGCACCAGCGCAGGAACGCCAGCCGGTCCTCGTCCGCGGGATCCAGAATCGGGATGATCAGGTCCCCCACGCGGCCGGGGCGGCGGATATCGGGCGACAGGAGCTGGATGCGCGCGGTCATCAGCAGCCAGATCACCCGCCCGCGCAGGCGCGTGTCGGACATCATCGCCTGGATCTTGCCGGTCAGGCGGCGCTCGGTGGCGTGCGCAGTCTCGCCGACGCCGCCGAACTGGGTATCGGCCTCGTCGACGAAGATGACCACCTTCGACAAGACCTCCAGCACGCGCCGGAGGCGCTCGAAGATGACGTCGGTCTGGCCGAACCACTGGCTGCGGATGTTCTTCAGGACGATGACGACCATGTCCAGCTCCGCGGCCACGGCCTCGAAGATGAAGGTCTTGCCGCCGCCGATGGGGCCGCAGACGGCCGCGCCCGGCAGCGCCTCCTTGCCGGTGGCCTTGAACCGCGGCATCAACTCCGCGCCGAGAAAGGTCTTCAGCCTGGAAAAACCGACCACGTCGGCGAGGCGGTGCTCCGGTTTCTTGAACTCGACCACCTCCTCGCCGAGCTGGCTCTGGATATAGGCCTCGACCTTGGCGACCACGTCGGCCTGGCTCAGCGGCCGGTCCACGTGCGCGGCGCCGGTGAGAAGCTGCCGCAGGGCATGCAGGGAGAGCCCGGCGGCGAGACGCGCGAGGTCCTCGCGGGTACTCCAGAGCGCGAGCGACCGGCCGCCGGCGGTCTCGAACCAGTTGATGAACTCCAACCGCGCCGTTTCGTCGGGGCCGGGGACGGCGATCTCCAGGATCTGCGGGAGCCGCGCCACGCGGTGGTTGAGCAGGCTGCGCGACTCGGCGATCAGCACCACCGCGTCCTCGCCGTTCATGAACCCCGGATCGCCGAACCAGTCCTGGCAGATGGCCACGCGGCGGCGGTCGGCGTCGGGAAGCCGGGTGATCTCGCCCTCGGGGAGCAGCAGGTCCGCGCCCTCGATGACGACGATCAGGTCCTCCTGCAGCGCCGCGCGGCTTGCCAGGCAGAACTGGCGCAGCAGCTCCAGCGCCACGGTGGGGTTGCCGAGGGCGCTCTGCAGGTTCTTGTCGAAGGCATGGTTCATCATCTCCAGCTCGGCGCGGGACTTGCGCGAGGCCGTCATGAGTTCCAACGCGAGGGTGTCGGCGTCGAGGCCGGTGCGCCACTTCAGCCACGCGTCGCGGAGCTTGTCGCGGTCGGCGTCCGCGGCGAAGCGGATGGGGCCGTTGAGCTCGTAGACGAGCAGGCTGCGCGAGCCGACGTTCCAGCGCGCGGCGAGCAGATTCACCAGCGGCACGTAGTCGGCGCCGAGGTCGTGCTCGAGGCGGAAGAGGTCGTGGACGTTGCCGGCGAGGACCAGCGTCCGCGCCTGGCCGGCGTTCAACACGCGCGCGGCCGCACCGAGGAAGTCAGCCATCAAACCTCCGATACCGAAAAAAAGACCGTGGGAACTCTACTCGACAAGGAAACCATCCCCCCGGCCCCGCGCCGCCGCCGACCGGGCAGGCCCCGCCTTTCGCAACCGAAGCCTGCGGCGAGGACGCGGGCCGAGCGACCGCCCCGGCCCGGGGCTACTCCGGCAGCGCGTCCTTCTCCGGGCTCTCCGTCGTCGCCGGGGTCGACGGGGCGGATTCACCGAGGCCGATGAGCGCGTCGAACTCGCCGCTGGCCTGGGTAGTGCGGGCGTATTCCAGGAACTCCGCCTCCTGGGCGCGCGCGTCGGTGCCGGCGAGCTCCTTGCTGATGCGGGCCTCGGCCTTGGCCTCGTGGCGCAGGTCGCGGAGCTGGTCGAGCTCCCTGGCGGCGCCGTCCTCGGCGATGCCGCTCAGCGCGTCGTTGATCTCCTTCTCCTGCTGCGCGGTGATGAAGTCGGCCACGGCGTCGTGAGCCTCGGACTTGATCTTCTCGATATCGCGCACGAGGTGCTGCAGCTGCACCTTGTGATCCTTGATGCGGTTGCCGTACTCCTCGATATCGCTCTCGAGTTCCTCGATACGCTGCTGCTTCTCCGCGAGGGTGGAGGAGAAGTCGTTGTAGGCGGCGAGGCATTTCCGGTAGTCCTCGTCGCTCTTGACCGCCGCGTCGTCGGCGCCGGAGGCCTTCAATTTCTCCACCGTCTGCTTGGCCTTGGCCAGCGCCCCGGCCTTGAGCCGCTCGAGGTTCTTCACCTCGTCGGTGAGCGCCTTGATCTTGCCGACCTTCTTTTCCTGCTGCGCGATCAGCCCGGCCACCGCCTGCTTGTACTGCTGGATGCGGCCGGTCTTGTCGCGGATGATGTCGTCGTACTTGGCGCGGACGACGTGCGGGTTCATGTCCAGCGACCGCCGCGCGGCGTCGATCTGCCCCGTAAGTAGATACCCCACCGCCTTCAGCCACCTGGCGATTGCTCCGAACATCGGCACGCTCCCTTCGTCTTGGTCCGGCCCGTGAATGATTTCAGAATACGCCTTCTGTTTTAAGGTTCGCGCGTCTCGCCGTCAAGATGCCGCGCAGGCGCAGAGCGATTCAACGCCGGCCGTAAAACAGGCTTTTTTCCGTTGCCGGACGGTGTCGGGCGGGGTATGGTGCAGCGACTTCGGGGTTCCGATAAGAAAAGGGCCGAACATGCGCGCGGCGACAGGGTTGACACTGCTGGTGCTGTTGTGCGGCTGCGGCACGCAGACGACGATGCGCCCGGCCGTGCCGCGGAGCAAGGTGATCTGCTTCGGCGACTCCATCACCTACGGGCTGGCGCCGACGCACGGGGTCGGCGACGGGACCAACTGGGTGGACGTGCTGGAGACGAAGTGCGCGACCGTCGAGACGATCAACGCCGGGCGGAACTGGCGCGCGGTCACCGACGCCGAGGCCCTGCCGGCGCTGCGCGCGACGCTGCAGCAGCATCCCGACGTGGAGGTCGTCATCCTCTGGCTCGGTACCAACGACATGATCGGCTACACGCCCAAACGGCTGCCGAAGATCCTCGCGGCGATGGAACGGGTGATCGACCTGACGCGCGCGCTGCGCCCGCGGGCGAAGGTCGTGCTCTGCGCCCCGCCGGGGATCAACCCGGCCATGCTGAGCGAGATGCACACCGATATCTGCGGCTTCGACCTGAAGACGCTGCGCCACCTCGAGCGCCTCGGGCAGGCCTACCGGGCGCTCGCCGCGCGCAAGCGGGTCCACTTCATCAGCCTCTTCGACGCCGTCTCGCCGCCGAACTTCATCGACGGGGTCCACCCCTCGCGCGAAGGGCACGCCCAGATCGCCGAGGCGATGCGGCGGGGGCTGCAACAAGAACGCGTGCTGCCGAGCTACCATGAAGGGACCCCGCGTTAGCGCCCGAACGAAATCCCGGCGGTCGAATGCCGCCCGTGCTTGATAAAAACTTGTCGTCTTTTTACGCAAATTTAACACGCCTGGTCTAAAAATAGCGTGGGCCGGGGATTCCGCGATCCTGTCCGGAAGGTAAGCGTTCATGACCGAGCATGTCTTCTTCAACGCCCATCACGCGCCCATCGGCGCTTTCGCCAGCTTCACCCTCGGCTGCCGCGGCGCCAAGGGCGGACTCGGACTCGAACTCGGCGGACCGGCGGACGAGAACGTCTACATCGGCGTGGAGACGCGCGCGGGCGGTCGTTACGAGGCGCTGCCGTTCTACCAGGCCGGCGAGGACGAGGCCAAGCGCTACGACGTCGAGAGCGAGGACGGCCAGAAGGCCGCGGGCGAGGCGCCGGTGAAGCCGTTCGACGCGCAGGCGATCCAGCGCGACTTTCACGCTTCGCTGGACGCGTGGAAGGCGGGCGACCTGACGATGATCGTCTACTCGCCGGTGATGAGCGTGCCGGATCCGCGCCGGGCGAAGAAGGCGGAGTTGCAGTTCGCGCTCTGTCCGGCGGTGCTGGTCGAACTGACGGTGGACAACACCAATTGCAACCGCCGGCGCACGCTCTTCTTCGGCTACCAGGGCAGCGACCGCTACCGGTCGATGTGGCAGCTCGACGAGAACGCCAAGGGCCAGTTCGCCGGCATCGCCCAGGGCCGCTCCACCGCCGTCGTCTCGGTCGACAAGGGCGTGCGCAGCGCCCAGGGCTTCAGCCTCGAGAACATCCTCGCCTGCGAGGAGCCGGAGAACCTGCACTTCGGCCTCGGCGGCGTGGCGGCGCTGGTGGCGCAGGTGCCGGCCAACAAGCTCAAGACCTACCGCTTCGCCGTCTGCTTCTATCGCGACGGCATCGTTACCGCCGGCCTCGACGCGCGCTATTACTACACCAGGCTCTTCAACGACATCCAGAGCGTCGGCCGGTACGCGCTGAACAACTTCGCCAAGTACAAGAAGACCGCGCTCAAGGCCGACCGCAGGATCGAAACCTCGCGCCTCTCGGCCGACCAGAAGTTCCAGCTCTGCCACGCCATCCGCAGCTACTACGGCAGCACGCAACTGCTGGAGTGGAAGGGCAAGCCCTTCTGGGTGGTCAACGAGGGCGAGTACCGCATGATGAACACCTTCGACCTCACCGTCGACCAGCTCTTCTTCGAGATGCGCATGAACCCGTGGACGGTGCGCAACGTCCTGGACATGTACGTCGCCCGCTACAGCTACGCCGACAAGGCGCACTTCCCCGGCGGCAAGAACGAGCACATGGGCGGCCTCAGCTTCACGCACGACATGGGCGTGGCCAACCACGTCTCGCGCCCGCGCCACTCGACGTACGAGCTGACCGGCCTCAGCGGCTGCTTCAGCCACATGACCCACGAACAACTGGTCAACTGGGTGCTCTGCGGCGCGGTCTACGCCCACCACGCCGGCGACAAGAAATGGCTCAAGGACAACCTGGCCGCCTTCCAGAAGTGCCTCAAGAGCCTGGTCAACCGGGACCACCCCAACCCGCAGGACCGCAACGGCATCATGGGTCTCGACAGCAGCCGCTGCGGGGAAGGCGCGGAGATCACCACCTACGACAGCCTCGACGAGTCGCTGGGGCAGGCGCGGAACAACCTCTACCTGGCGGTGAAGACGTGGGCGGCGTACGTGGCGCTCGAACGCATCTTCCGCAAGCAGGGGCAGAAGAAGGACGCGCGCATGGCCGGCACCCAGGCCGAACGCTGCGCCAGCACCATCTGCTCGTTCATGACCGGCTCGGGCTATATCCCCGCGGTGATGGGCGAGAAGAACGACTCGCGCATCATCAGCGCCATCGAGGGGCTGGTCTTCCCGTTCGAGCTGGACCTCCAGGAGGCGCTCGACGAGGGCGGACGCTTCGGCAACCTGATCCAGGCGCTGAGCCGCCACGTGGCGACCATCCTCAAGCCCGGAACCTGCCTCTTCGCGGACGGCGGCTGGAAGCTCTCGAGCACGGCGGACAACTCCTGGCTGAGCAAGATCTACCTCGCGCAGTTCGTCTACCGCCGCGTCCTGGGCTTTCCCTGGGACGAGAAGGGGAAGAAAGCCGACGCCGCGCACGTGGGCTGGCTGCTGGACGAGCGCAACGCCTACTGGGCCTGGTCGGACCAGATGGTCTGCGGCCACGCGCAGGGGAGCAAGTACTACCCGCGCGGGGTGACGGCCATCCTCTGGCTCGACGAGTAGCGCGCCGGTTTTTTTTCTTTTTTTCGACCCCTCCCGCGATTCCCGACGTCTATAGAACATGCCGGCCACGGCTTGCGGGCCGTGCCGCGTTTGCGTAAGATACGGTAGCGCAGTGGGTTGAAAACATTCCTGTCGACGAAAGGGTGCGTGATGAAGAGAGGGCTTCTCTGTTTTGTGGTGCTGCTTCTTGGCAGCGTCGGGGGGTTCGCCGGAGAACCGGGGTTCCTGGAGGATTTCGCCCTGGCACAGGAGCGCGAAAAAGCGCTCGAGCAGCTCATCCCCGGCACCGAGGAGTATTACTACTTCCACGCGCTCCATTACCAGAACACCGGTCGCTTCGAGAAGATGCGCGAGATCCTCGACGCCTGGATCAAGAAGCGCGGCTATACCGGCGGCGTCCACGAGATCCTCAACCGCCAGGCGCTGATCGATTATCCGCGGAAGCCGCGGGAGTCGCTGGACTACCTGCGCAAGAAGCTGAACCTGCACTTCAACCACCAGCGGATCGTCCGCGGCAAGAAGACCGACTACCCCACCACGCTCGATCCGAAGACGGTTTCCCAAGACGCCTTCCTCGCCGAGGCGCTGCGCCGGCACCAGAACCTGCAGGGCTTCACCGACGCGGGGCTGGCGCTGATGATGGGGCGGAAGATGTCGGAGAAGGAACTGCGGCACCTGCTCTCGCGGCTGGAGCGCCCGGACTGGCCGGATCTGCCGCGTTTGATCGTCGAGGACCTGCGCAACAAGCACTCCGGCGGCTTCGGCTCGCACAAGATCCACCGCCTGCTGACCAAGGCGCAGCTCGAGGAGCTGATGCGGCTGATGCCGGAACTGCGCAACCACAACACGGCGATCCAGCTCTACCTGCAGCGCCTGCAGCCCGGGCCCGAGGACGACTGGCGCCGCGACCCGCGGGTGCGGCAGGCGTATCTCGAGCGACTGTGGAACTTCGTCGAGGACCTGCCCCCGGCGCAGAACTCGCTCAAGGCGCACGTGCTGTACCAGCGCCTGGTGCACGACCGCGAGCAGGGGACGTACGACAAGCAGCGCTTCCTGGACTACCTGAAGCTGCCGCGGAGCGTCCATTACATCAACCCCGACTGGATACGCCCGCCCGAGCGGCGCCACCACCGCGCCAACCTGGGCGCGAACTTCCGGCAGCAGACGTTGCTGCCGCCGGTGCATCACGACGAACCGCTGGTGCGCGAGTACCTGGCGCACTTCTTCGTGCAGGAGCAGTCGGCGAAGGACTTCGCGCCGTACATCGAGAAGCAGTACCTCGACACCCTCTACGCCGAGACGATGCTGCTCAACGGCATCGGCGACAAGGATGAGTGGTCGGCGAAGCTGACGCCGACGGGGTACCAGCGGCTCCGCGACCGCATCGACATCGACTTCGCCCCCACCAACCCGAAGGTCTTCGGCGCCGACGAGGCGGTCGAACTGGACCTCTTCGTCAAGAACGTCGAGACGCTGATCGTAAACGTCTACGCCATCAACGCCGAGAGCTACTACCGCGACAACCTCGACGAGATCCCGCTCGACATCAATCTCGAGGGACTGGTGGCCAACCGCAGCCGCACCGAGAAGTACGACGAGCCGGCGGTGCGGCGGATCGAACGCCGCTTCGCCTTCCCGGAGCTTAAGGAACGCGGCACCTACGTCCTCGAGTTCATCGGCGGCGGACTCAGGAGCCGCGCGCTGGTGCGCAAGGGGACGCTGCGGACACTGGAGCGGACCGGTGCGGCCGGGCACGTCTTCACCGTCCTCGACGACAAGGACAACGTGGTCGAGACCGCCTCGCTCTATATCGCCGGGCACGAGTACGAAGCCGACGGGAACGGACGGATCCACGTGCCGTACTCGACCAAGCCCGGCCGCCAGCCGATGGTGATCCTCGACCGCGGCCTGGCGGTGCTGGATCACTTCGACCACAAGGCGGAGAACTACCGCCTCGTCGCCGGCGTCTATGTCGACCGCGAGGCGCTCTTGACGCGCAAGACCGCGAAGGTGCTGCTGCGGCCGGTGGTCTACATCAACGACCAGCCGGTGCCGCGCGCGGTGCTCGAGGAGGTGAAGCTGACGCTGACGGCCGTCGACCGCGACGGCATCCCCACCACGCAGGAGATCCCGGGCTTCGCGCTCCCCGCGACCGGCGAGGCGGTGCACGAGTTCCAGGTGCCCGAGCGGCTGCTGCACCTGAACGTGTCGCTCTCGGCGAAAGTCGAGAACCTGACCAAGGGCGGCAAGCAGAGCCTGGCCGACGGCGCGCGGTTCACGGTCAACGCTCTGGAGCAGAGCGCGCGGATCGAGGATCTGCAGCTCAGCCGGACGACCGAGGGGTATATCCTGCGGCTGCTGGGCAAGACCGGCGAGCCGAAGGCCGACCAGCCGGTCAACCTGACCTTCAAGCACGAACTCTTCACCCAGACCCGCCACGCCACGCTGCAGACCGACGCCGGCGGCGAGATCCGCCTCGGGCAGCTCGACGGGCTGGCGTGGATGCGGGCGCAGAGCCCGGGCGGCAACCGCCAGAGCTGGAGCTTCGGCGGCGACGCCTGCGAGTACGTCGGCGCGGTCCACACCAGGGCCGGCGCGCCGATCCTGGTGCCGTACGTCGGCGCGGCGCAGAAGCCGACCCGTGCGGCGCTGGCACTGCTGCGCGTCAACAACGGCGCGAATATCGCCGATCTCTTCGAGAAGCTGACGCTCGAAGACGGCTACGTCCGCATCGACGGGCTGGAGGCGGGCGACTACGAGCTGGCGCTGAAGGAGGCCGGCCGCTCCATCGCCATCCGCGTCAGCGGCGGCGAGGTGCGCGCGGGGTACCTCGTCGGCAAGACGCGCATGCTGCAGATCGACGACATCACGCCGCTGCAGATCGCGGAGGTGGCGCGCGACGACACGAACCTGATGATCCGGCTCCGGAACGCCAACGACCTGACGCGCGTGCACCTGATCGCCACGCGCTTCATGCCCACCTTCTCGGCCTTCGCGCACCTGAGCAAGCCCGGCCGCCCGGGGCCGCGGGGCGCGACCCTGCAGCCGGCGGAGTCGCTCTACGAGGCCGGCAGCGCCGTCAGCGACGAGTTCCGCTACATCCTCGACCGCAAGTACGCCAAGAAGTACCCCGGCGTCATGCTCGACCGGCCGGAGCTGCTGCTGAACCCGTGGGCGGTGCGCGAGACCGAGACCGGCACCGCCGAGGGGCGCGAAGGCGGCGCGTTCGGCCACCGCTCCGGCGCGGGCCGGCGCGGCATGCTGCGGCGCGGCGACGGCGGGCGACACGCCGAAGGAATCGGCCAGTCGGGGCATTTCAGCTACGACTTCCTGCCGGCGCAGTCGGGGACGCGGTACAACCTGAAGCCGGACAAGGACGGCATCGTCAGCGTGCCGCTGAAGGACCTGCACGGCAAGCCGCACGTCCACGTCGTCGCGGTGGACCCGCGCAACACCGTCTACCGCCAGGCGGCGCTGCCGGAGACGCCGTTCAAGACGCTGGACCTGCGGCTGCGCGACGGGCTGGACCCGGCGAAGCATTTCACCGAGCAGAAGCTGATCACCGTGGTCACCGACCAGCCGTTCACCGTCGACGACATCGCCACCTCGCAGGTGGAGGTCTACGACTCGCTGGCGAAGGCGTACCGCCTCTACGCGACGCTGCGGCCGAACCCGAAGCTCGCGGAGTTCGCCTTCGTCCTTAACTGGCCGAAGCTGAAGCCCGAGGAGAAGCGGGAGAAGTACAGCGAATACGCCTGCCACGAGCTGAACCTTTTCCTCTTCCACAAGGACAAGGAGTTCTTCCAGGCCGTCATCAAGCCGTACCTGGCGCACAAGAAGGACAAGACCTTCGTCGACCGCTGGCTGCTCGGGGAGGACCTCGGCGCGTATCGCGCTCCGTGGGCTTTCGGGCGCTTGAACACGGTGGAGAAGATTCTGCTCTCGCGGCGGGTGGCCGAGGAACGTGCGGCGGTGGAGCGCTACGTGCGCGAGGAGTGGGAGCTCCTGCCGCCGAACGTGGCGCTCTTCAACCACCTCTTCAACACCGCGATCAAGGGCAACCAGCTCGCGGGCGGCGGGTATGGCGTGGAGAAGAAGGCCAAGGAAAAATTCGACTTGATCACGCGAAGTGCCGAACCCAAACAGCGGGAAGAAAGCCCGGCCGAACCTGGATTCGACGCGGCCGCACCGTCGCCAATGATGGAGAGCGAGGCGGAGGAGGCGGAGGCGCTAGCCAGGGGAGCCCAGGAAAGGCGCCGCAAGGCCGCCGCGACCGGCCGAGTTTTACGCGAGGACGGGGACGCCTTGCGCGACCGCGCACGTCGAGCGTTGCAGGAGGGAGAAAAGCGTTTGGAGGAGATGTCCGAGTTGGATGAAGCGGATATACCTCTTGGCGGAAAAGACAAATCGGAGATGACAGAACGCAGGGCGATCCGGCGCTTCTTCCGGCAACTTCCGAAGACCAAGGAGTGGGCGGAGAACAACTACTACAACCTGCCGATCCACGCGCAGGTGGCGGAACTGGTGCCGGTCAACGCGTTCTGGGCCGACTATGCCGCCACCGCGCCGGGGAAGCCCTTCTACTCCGAGGCCATCGCCGAGTGCGGCCGCAACTTCCCGGAGATGATGCTGGCGTTGTCGGTGCTGGACCTGCCGTTCGACTCCGGCAAGCACGAGACGAAGCTGCAGGAGCGCAAGCTCACCATCGAGCCGGCGACGCCGTTCGTCGCCTTCCACAAGGAGATCCGCCCGGCGCAGGAGCCCGAGCAGAAGGCCGAGCCGATCCTGGTCAGCCAGCAGTACTTCGACCAGGACGACCGCTACCGCCACGAGGGCAACCAGAAGGTGGAGAAGTACGTCGAGGACGAGTTCGTCGTCCACAACGTCTACGGCTGCCAGGTGATCCTGACCAACCCGACCGCCCGGACGCGCAAGCTCGACGCGCTGCTGCAGGTGCCGCGCGGGGCGGTCCCGGTGCAGAACGGCTTTCAGACGCGCGGGGTGCCGGTGGAACTGCAGCCCTACGGCACGCAGAAGATCGAGTACTACTTCTACTTCCCGCTGCCGGGCGAATTCGCGCACTATCCCGTCCACGTCGCGAGAGACGGCGCGCTCGTCGCCTTCGACCAGGCGTCGACGCTGAAGGTCGTGTCCGAGCCGACGCAGATCGACGAGGGTTCGTGGGACTACATCAGCCAGGACGGCACGCTGGCGCAGGTGGTCCAGTTCATCGAGACGCACAACCTCGGCCGCGTCGAGCTGGCGAAGATCGCCTGGCGCCTGCGCGAGAAAGCCGCCTTCGAGAAGATCGTCCCGCTGCTGCGCGCGCGGCACGCGTACGACCAGACGCTCTGGAGCTACGGTTTGCTGCACGACGACAAGGAGACGATCCGCGAGTTCCTCGCGCACGCCGAGGGCTTCGTCCGCCAGTGCGGCGACTACCTCGAGACGGAGCTGCTGATCATCGACCCGGTGGCGCGGCACTGGTACGAGCACCTCGAGTACGACCCGCTGGTGAACGCGCGCGCGCACCGCTTCGGCGGCGAGCGCAAGATCCTCAACCGGCGCTTCTTCCAGCAGTACATGCAACTCATGAAGCTGCTGAGCTACAAGGCCGAACTCGGCGACGACGAGCTGATGGCGGCGACGTACTACCTGCTGCTGCAGGACCGCTTCGAGAAGGCGCTGGCGTTCTTCGCCCGCGTGCAGCCGCAGAAGCTCGAGACGCGGCTGCAGTACGACTACTTCGACGTCTACCTCGACTTCGTGCGCGCGCGGCCCGACCACGCCCGCACCGTGGCGCAGCAGTACGCGGACTACCCCGTCGACCGCTGGCGCAACCGCTTCGCCCTGGTGCTGCAGCAGCTCGACGAGGTCGAGGGCAGGGCGGCCAAGACCGTCGACGAGGAGGACCGCGACCAGCAGCAGGCGAAGCTCGCGGCGACCGAGCCGGCGCTGGACATGACCGTCGAGGCGAAGACCGTCAACCTGACCTACCAGAACCTCGAGGAGGTGACGGTCAACTACTACCTCATGGACATCGAGCTGCTGTTCTCGCAGAACCCGTTCATGCAGGAGCAGTCCGGGCGCTTCGACTACATCGAGCCCAACCGCACCGAGACGGTGAAGCTGCCCGCCGCGAAGCGGCACAGCTTCAAGCTCCCCGACGCCTACCAGGCGGCGAACGTGCTGGTGGAGGTGAAGGCCGGGGCGCTGCGGAAGTCGCAGGCGTACTACGCCAACGAGTTGAATCTGCAACTGATCGAGAACTATGGCCAGGTGCGCGTGACCCACGCGCAGGACGGCAAGCCCCTGCCGAAGGTTTACGTCAAGGTCTACGCGAAACAACAGGACGGCCGCGTGAAGTTCTACAAGGACGGCTACACCGACCTGCGCGGCCGCTTCGACTACGCCTCGCTCAGTACGGACGATCTGAACCAGACCGTGCGCTTCGCGATCCTGGTGCTGAGCGAGAAACACGGCGCGCTGATCCGCGAGGCGCAGCCGCCGAAGCAGTAGCGGCGCCGAATTCTCCGCGACCGGCACGCGTTGTCGAACTCTCCGGGGCCCGCGACGGAAATGCGGGCCTCGGTTTTTTTCATGGATCCGGGCGCGCGCCCGCCACGACCGGACTTTCCGCTGGCGCGCGCGACGGTTTCGGCTAGGATGAAACGTGCCTGCCCGAGGAGAAACGATGGAAAAGCATCCGGTAGTCCGGCAACTCGACCGGACGCGTCCGTTCGATTGCCCCTACGGGCACGTTTATCGCATCGTCACCGGCGGCGAGGGCGGCGTGGCCAACGTCCACCTCGTCCAGGTCGAGCGCGGCGAGGGGCATTTCCACGCCGATTACGACGAAGTCTACTACGTCCTCGACGGCAGCGGCACCCTGACCGTCGGGGAGGAGACCCACCCGCTGCGCCCGGGCTCGGTGGCGGTCATCCCCGCCGGCTGCGTCCACGCGCTGGACTCCGCGACCGGCGCGCCGCTGAAGTTCGTCATTTTCGGCACCCCCGCCTGCGCCATCGAGAGCAACAACGCCCGCCCGCAGCGGCCGGAATAGACCCGCGCGCGCCGATTCCGGCCGGCGTTGCCTCATGAAATTCGAACGTCGCGATTTTTCCCTTGCGGTACAATATATCCCGTGGCAGTGTAGACGGTTAGGCGCGGCGCCTCGTTTGTTCATACACTTGCACGATAAAGGAATCGGGCGCATGCCGATTGTCAAACTCGACGACGACGCCCTCGAACGCTCCGGCCTGGGCAAGCTCTCGAAGGAAGACCGCGATACGCTGCTGCGCGCCTCGATCGTCCTGGGACTGCCGCCCGGGGAGATGGTGGAGGAACACATCGACAAGGAGAGCTGGTTCCTCATCGTCAGCGGCCGCGTCAATCTGGCCACGCACGGCGAGGACGTGCCGAACGTGCTGGTCGAGGTGGGCCCGGGCGACTGGGTCGACCACGCGCGCGTCAACGAACTCGCCAACGAGGAGGTGTTTGCCGTCGTCGACATGTTCGCCAAGCTCTGCGTCTTCGAGCCGGAGATGGTGGAGGAACTTTCCGCGGCCGTCCGCGGTCGGGTGCGCCAGAGCATCGAGATGCAGATGCAGCAGCGGCGCGACGCGGTCTTCGGCACCGAGGACGAGACCAAGGACTTCAAAGGGCCCAAGGGCATCAGCGGCATCTACACCCTGGACGATCTGGACAACTACCAACCGCCGGTGGCCGAGGAGGAGGCGCCCGGACACGAGAGCGACGCCGCCGTGGAGGAGGCGCTCAAGGCCGTGGACGAATTGACCGACCGCGCCGACGAGGCCGAGCTCGGCGCCTTCCTCTCCGCCGCCGCCGACGGCGAGCAAGCGTCCAGCGCCGGCGACGAGATCGACAAGGTCCTCTCGGCAACGGACGAGGAGAAACGAGAAAAACACGGCCTGGCCGGTCTCGACGGCGGCGAAGGCGTGACCGACATCACCGACATGGCCGGACACGAAGGCCACCTCGCCGGCGACGAGGAGGACGCGCAGAAGAAGCCGGCCGAACCGGTGGACCTCTTCGCGGAACTGGCCCCCGAGATCGTCGCCAAAGCCGGGCTGGCGGAACTCGGCGAGGCGGAGAAGAAAACGCTGCGCTACGCCGTACTGACGGTGGGCATCGAGCCGGACGACGTCGCACACGCGTACATCCCGCCCGAGAGCGCCGCGCTGGTGCTCTGCGGGGCGCTGCATCTGGAGAAGAACGTCGGCGAGAACACCCTCCGGCTGGCCACGCTGCACCCGGGCGAGTGGCTGGACAACACGCGCCTCGACGAGATCGACAGCGACGCGGTCTTCGGCGTCACCGACGGCTTCACCAAGCTCTGGGCGCTGAGCGACGCGGGCGAACTGCCCCCGGCGGTCAAGGGCGTCGTGGACGAGACGCTCGCGCGCCTGCGCGGCGATGCGGAGAAAGCCGTGGCGTTGCACGAGGAGAAACAGAAGGAACTCGCCGAGAGCTCCACCGGCGCGGAGGACCTGGACGAGGCGCTGGCGCAGGCCCAGACGGGGGATCTGGAGGAAGTTGACCCGCTCGAATCCGGGCTCTTCCGCCAGCTCAAGAAGCGCGCCGACGAGGAGAGCGAGGAGATCGCCACCGCCGAGACCGCCCCGCCCGAACCGGAGCCCCACGCGGGATCCGAAGGGGAAGAGGAGCCCGGGCCCGAAGTGAAAGAAGAGCCGGCGCCCGAACCGGAGCCTGACACGGAACCAACCGCAGCGTCGAGCGGGCTGGCCGGCCTCGAAAACGCGATGGAGCTGGAGTTTCCGGAGGAAGAGCTCGAGGAGGTAGCCGAGTCGTCCGAGCCGAAGGAGCACGAGCCGCTGCCGATGTGGGCGGGGGGCCTTCCGGTGGAGATGACCGAGAAGGCGCTGGAGCGCTCCGGGCTGGGCGATCTGAGCGACGCGGAACGCCGGGAGCTGATGACGGCGATGCGGCTGACCGGGCTGATCCGCAGCACCGTGGTCAGCAAGAAGCGCGGCGTGCCCCCGGAATGCTGGTACCTCGTCAGCCACGGGATGATCTACCTCGGCAAGCGCCAGGGGAGCAAGAACCTGCGCGTGGCCACGCTCGAGCCCGGCGACTGGTGGTATCCCGAGGCCAACAACGTCCTGCGCGCGGAGTTCGCCGTCACCGGCGACTTTACCAAGCTCTGGGTCTTCGAGGAGAAGGCCATCGACAAGATTCCGGCCTCGATCCGCGAGATTGTCCGCGTCCAGGCCGAGGCGCGCGGCGCCCCGAAGCCGAAGAAGCGCTCCGAGACGATGGTGGTCAAGCGCACGCAGAAACCGATGGTCGCGCCGCCCAAGCCCCCGCCGCTGGCGCCGGCGGCCGCCCCGAGCGGCGACACCGCCGCGATGGAGCGGCTCAAGGCGCAGAACGCCTACCTGCGGCGCTATATCCCTCAGTTCGCGCTCCGGAAGGCCGACAACGCCGTCAACTCGCAGGCGATCCAGAAGGTGCTCAAAAGCATCCCGCGCCTGCCGGTCTTCGTCGCCAAGCTGCTGCAGTTGCTGGAGGACAACGAGGCGCCGATCGACGAGGTGGTGCAGACCGCGCAGACCGACCCGTCGCTGGTGGCGGAGATCCTCAAGACGGTCAACTCCGCGCAGTACGGCCTGCCGCGGCGGGTGGACGATTTCAAGATGGCGATCACGCTGCTGGGCTTCGCCGAGGTCAACCGCATTACCCTCGCGGCGGTGATGACGCGGCTGATGCCGAACAACGCCGCGGTCCGCGAGATGCGCGAGCATTGCATCGCCGTCTCGCGCATGGCCTACGATCTGGGGCGCGCGTGCGAACTGGAGCGCACCTCGATGATCAGCGTGCTCGGCCTGTTGCACCAGATCGGCGACGCGGTGGTCTTCGTGATGAAGAGCAAGAACCCGCAGCTCGGGGCGATCCTGGACCTGCTGGACCGCCCGCACCTCGGCGCGGCGCTGCTGCGCGAGTGGCAGCTTCCCGAGCGCCTCGTGCAGAGCATCCAGTATCAGGAGTACCCCTCCTTCTCGCTACCGGAGGAGTTGCCCGAGCAGATGAGCGAGCAGAGCCGCAAGGGGACGCTGGTGCTGTACCTGGCGCACCTCTGCGACCGGTTCCTCACCGGCGCGGAAGAGGGCGAACTGCCGGCGGGCTTCATCGCCGAGCACCTGGCCTACCTGGGGCGGCCCGAGCGCGGCGTGCGCGAGTTGGTCAACAAGGTGATGCTGCCGGCGCTGAAGAAACACCGCTTCAAGTTCAAGTCGCCGCTGTTGGAGGACGAGGGAGAGGAGTAGGCGCCCTTGTCCGAGGAGCCCGCGGTGCCCGATCCGGTCCTCGCCTTCTTCCTGCTCGTCATGCTCCCTCTCTGGCTTTCTCTTCACTATTGGCATTTTCACCGCTCGCGAAGGATGATCTCGACGTTCGGCGGCAGGATTGGCTACGACGCGAACACGGCCGCCGCCAGCGCCTTCCGGTCCGCCCCGGGCATGGCCACGGTATCGAGCCTGTCCGCCGGGATCCAGCGGACGGCGTCGTACGCGCGCGCCCGCGCCCGGCCCTTTGCCTCGCAGCGATAGAGCCGAAGCGTCATGGCGAAGTGCGAATACGCGTGTCGGATGCGGCTCAGCGCCGCTGCCGAAACGATCTTCAAGCCGGTCTCGGCGGCGAGGATGCGCGCCAGGGCCGTCTCGACGCGGGTCTGCAGCAGCAGGATCTCCGAGAGCCAGATGCGGTACGGATCGCCACTCTCGCGCCACGGCAGCTCGCGGGCCGAAACGCGATACCACTTCAACAAGGCGCGGCGCAAGGCGGTGGCGGCGGGTGGCGTCATCCGGCGGATTGTACCGCGAAGAGCAGACGGCAGAAACCGATTTCGGTTGACAGTCGGTAACGAGGCGTTAATATTCCAAAATTACCCAATTGTAGATATTTATATATTCCGATACCTGCAGGTGCTCTTATGGCCGAATCCTACACCGCCCCCGCGTTCAAGCGCGATATCGACGAGTTGTCGCTGCTGTACCAGATCAATCAGAAGCTCGACGAGAGTCTCGATCTGAACTCGGTGGTCGACCCGATCCTCGAGTTGATCGCCACGACAATGGACCTCTCGTCGCTGACGCTGACGCTCTTCAACCGCGAGACCGGCGACATCACTATCGAGGCCGCGCACGGCCTCTCGCGCAGCGAACGCGAGCGCGGACGCTACAAGCCCGGCGAGGGCGTCACCGGCACGGTGGTCGAGACGGGCAAGCCCGACATCGTGCCGCACATCGCCGACGACAAGCGTTTTCTCAACCGCACCGGCGCCAGCCGGCGTTTCCGCAACCGCGACATGTCCTTCGTCTGCGTGCCGGTGAAGGTCGCCACCGAGGTCGCCGGCGCCATCAGCGGCTACCACGAGTACGCCAGCGACCGCCGCCTCGACGAGGAGGCGCGGCTGCTGTCGATCATCGCCTCGATGATCGCGCAGGCGGTGAAGCTGCGCCGGTCGATCATGGAGGAACGCGAGCGGCTGATGGAGGAGAACGCGCGGCTGCAGCAGGAGCTGCGCGAGCGCTTCCGCCCCGAC
Organism: uncultured Planctomycetaceae bacterium; assembly: GCA_964457365.1. Taxonomy (GTDB): domain Bacteria; phylum Planctomycetota; class SZUA-567; order SZUA-567; family SZUA-567; genus CAYWFP01. Next base: position 26,531 of record CAYWFP010000016.1, on the reverse strand, counting down.
AACATCATCGGCAACTCGCAGGCCATGCAGGCGGTCTACGACATGATCGCGCAGGTCGCCCCGAGCGACACCAACGTCCTCATCCGCGGCGAGAGCGGCACCGGCAAGGAACTCGTCGCCCACGCCATCCACCACAACAGCCCGCGCGCGGGCAAGCCCTACATCAAGGTCAACTGCGCGGCATTGCCGGAGTCGGTGCTCGAGAGCGAGCTCTTCGGCCACGAGAAGGGCGCCTTCACCGGCGCGGTGGCCAAGAAGCAGGGGCGGTTCGAGCGCGCGCAGGGCGGAACGATCTTCCTGGACGAGGTGGGCGACTTCTCCCCCGCCACGCAGGTCAAGCTGCTGCGGGTCATCCAGGAGCGCGAATTCGAGCGCGTCGGCGGCACCGAGACGCTGCGGGCCAATGTCCGCATCCTCGCGGCGACCAATCGCGACCTCGACGCCATGGTCGCCGAGAACACGTTCCGCGAAGACCTCTACTACCGCCTGGCGGTCTTCCCCATCCACCTGCCGCCGCTGCGCAAGCGCAAGAGCGACATCCTGCTCCTCGCGGACCACTTCGTCGCCAAGTACGCCACCCAGATGCAGAAGGACGTCCGCCGCATCTCCACGCCGGCCATCGACATGATGATGGCCTACCACTGGCCCGGCAACGTCCGCGAGCTGGAGAACTGCATCGAGCGCGCGGCGCTTCTGACCACCGACGGCGTCATCCACGGCCACCACCTGCCGCCCTCGCTGCAGACGGCGGAAAACACCGGCACCGCCCCCGGCGAGACGCTGGCCGAGGCGGTCGAGAGCGTCGAGCGGGAGATGATCGTCGAGACGCTGAAGAGCACGCGCGGCAACTGCGCGCTCGCGGCGCAGACGCTGGGCATCACCGAGCGCATCATGGGCCTGCGGCTGAAGAAATACGGCATCGACTACAAGCGCTTCCGCCGCAACCGAAGGGTTTGAGCCATGGACCAACCCGTGCCGCCGGAGAAGCTGCGCTGCCCCGACTGCGGGGCCGAACACGTCCACCCCGGCGCGGGGCTCTTCATCTGCCCCGGCTGCGGCCTGCATTTCCAGGTCTCCGAACAGGGCTTCGCCCGCCCGCTGCGCTGGGGCAGGCACGAACGGACGCCGCACTCGGCCTTCGTCACCGTGCTGGCGTACGCCCTTCTCGTCGGCTGGAGCTACGCGTTGGTGCTGGCGCTGGTCGCCTACGGCACGTTCCTGCGCCTGCCGGCCGAGACGATCGACCCGGTGCGGCACGAAATCGTCGTGGCGCTCCGGGACAGGCCGCTCTGCGGCTGGTATCCGCCGGGCTGGATCTGGCGCGACGACGGCCGCTGGCTGGCGCATACGCTGCTGCTGGCGCCGGCCGTTCTCGCCGGCCTGGGCTTGTGGAACGCGGTCGGCCTGCTGTATCGCCATAACCGCGCCTGGCGGCTGACCGTCACCGGCTTCGCGCTGGCGGCGCTGGCGAACCTGCTGCTGCTGGGCAGCGGCGGGCGTTTCGCGCTCGCCGCGGGCGCACTCGCGCATGAGCCGCCGCTGCCATTTCTCTGCGCCTGTATCGCCCTGCTCCTCCTGGCGCACGCGGTAGCCGACGTGCTGATCCTGATCCGTCTGCTGCGCGCCTCCGCGCGGCGCGAATTCGCATAATCCCGTCCACGCCAACCGGAACGTAGTTGACAAGAAATCACCAGCGATTACCTTGGATGCGCGCGTTGGGACAATACAAGAAGGAGACGGTATGCTGTTTCGATTGTTCGTTCTGCTCGGCGTACTCGGCCTGGCCGGCTGCGCCACCGATACCGGACCTGCCACGACCGCCCCCGAGGGTGACGCGGCGCCGGAGCGCAAGCTCGTGGAAGTGGAGGAGGAGGCGCCGAAGAACAACGCGCAACTGCCGGCGGAGACCTTCCGCGGAAAGCTCTTCCCGGACAACCATCGCTTCGTCTCCAGCCGGGACGGCTTGATCTACGGCGAGGTGGAGAACCTGACCGACAAGCCGGTCAAGGTGAACTTCGACATGCTGAACGATCCGGTGATCGCGCTGGACGTCTACGACGCGCAGGGCAACCGCATGCACGCCGTGGCGCCCTCGCTGACCGGCAAGGCGATGGAGCGGCTGATTACGCTGCCGCCGAAGGGCAGGCAGGTCTTCGAATACAGCACCAACATCTTCGAGCCGCCGCTGAAGCCGGGGCGCTACACCGCCAAGATGACGATCATGCCGTCCAACACGGTACACTTCGAGATCAAGGGCGGCGCGCCGGCGAAGAGCGCTACGCAGAGCAATACCCCCTGAACGGCACCACACGGGACAGGGGCCTTCGGTTCCGCCACAGCGGAATACAACCGGAACCGGAAAACGAAATTCCCGCTCAAGCGGCCGCGGCGCGACGCCGATAACAATAGCGTAGCAACGAAGAACACTCAAACGCCCGCGCATGATTCCAGGTCATGGCAGCGGGCGTTCTTCGTTTCAGTCGCCCGGATGACCGGGCAGATCCTGCAGCAGATCATCGGGCAGCGGCTCCTCCTTCTCCGGTTCCGGCGCTTTCGCGGGTGCGGGCAACGGCTCCGGTTCCGGCGCTTTCGCGGGTGCGGGCAACGGCTCCGGTTCCGGCGCGGTCAAGGGCCCCGGCTCATCCGCGGGCGTTTCATCGATCTCGTCGCGCAGGATCGACTCGGCTTCCCGTTCGACCGTTTCGGGCATCGGCCGCGGCGGGGCGGCGGCTTTCACCTTATCGACCGACTCGGCCACGTCGCCGACGGCGACGGTGAGCTCTCCCGACGGCACCACCGCCGAGGAGATCGTTTCGTAGGCACTTCGGATGCGGACGTTGGCCTTGAAGCCGCGGCGATTGAAGACGCTGAACCACATGTCGCGCCGGACGCCGTCGCGCGTGCCCTTGTCGAGAATGATAAGCTGCGCCTCGGGGTGCACCTCGGTCACCCGCGCGCGGAGCTTGCCCGGTTGCGCGCCCTGTTCGACGAAGGTGGTGAAGATCTCGGCCGGTTCGGGCGAGTAGGCCACGTCGTCGGTGGTCAGCTTCACCTTGAGCTTGCGGCACTCCGCGCGGCACATGTCGTCGAACACTTCGACCACGACCGCCTCGCCGACGGGACGGCCCTGGCGGCGGAGCTCGAAGACCATCTCCCGCTGCGCGCCCTGGTCGGCGCCGAGGCCGATCATGACGCTTCGGGTCTCCGGTTTCAGCGCGAGGATGCGGTACTCGTCGGGCCGCAGACGGGACGCAGCGGCGATCTCCTTTTCGTCGTCGCCGAAGGAAAAACAGCCGGCGGCGAACAACAGCATCAAGGCAAGGGACAGTTCTCGCATACATGCTCCTCGATTCGAACGGGCGCTCACCCGCGGTCTATCTTCTCGCTCTTCGGTTCGCGTGTCATCAGTTCCGCCACCGCCGTCCGCGGATCCCGGCCGTTGTAGAGCACCGCGTAGACCTGCTCGGTGATCGGCAGTTCCACCCCCGCCCGCCGCGCCAGCGCGCGCGCGCTCTTGGCCGTATGCACGCCCTCGGCCACGGTCTGACGGTCGTTCATGATCTCGCTCAGGCTCCGCCCCTTGCCGATCTCGATGCCCACCGCGCGGTTGCGCCCGTGACGCGAGACGCAGGTGACGATCAGGTCGCCCACGCCCGAGAGGCCGCCGAAGGTCTCGGCCCTGGCCCCGAGCGCCACGCCCAGCCGGGTCATCTCGGCGATGCCGCGGGTCATCAGCGCCGCCAGCGCGTTGTCGCCGAGCCCGAGCCCGATACAGGCGCCCGCGGCCAGCGCGAGCACGTTCTTCAGCGCGCCGCCGAGTTCGACGCCGAGCGGATCGTCGGCGGTATAGACGCGGAAGGTAGCGCTCATCAAGGCGTCCTGCACCTGCCGCGCCAGCGCCGTGTCGCCCGAGGCGACGACCACCGTCGTCGGCGCGCCGCGGGCCACCTCCTCGGCGTGGCTGGGCCCCGATAGCACCGCGATGCGCGTGCAGCCGAGGCATTCGACGACGATCTCGCTCGGGCGTTTCAGGCTCTCCTGGGCGATGCCCTTGGTCACCGAGACCACGCCCACCCCCGGCCGCAGCGCACCGGCCAGCGGCTTCAGCGATCGCTCGAGGTAAACCGTCGGGACGGCCGAGACGACCAGGTCCGCCCCCGCGAGCGCCGCGCGTCCGTCGGCCTCGTATTTCAGCGCCGGCGGCAGCGGCACGCCGGGCAGAAAGGTGACGTTCTCGCCCTCGGCGGCCATGGTTTCCAGGTACGCCGGGTCGTGCCCCCAGAGGGTGACCTCGTGCCCGTTGCCGCAGAGCACCAGCGCCAGGGCCGTGCCCCAGCCGCCGTCGCCGAGTACCGTCACGCGCCCGCGATCAGCCATCGGTCCGTTTCTCCTCGCCGGTCTCGTTCGCCGCCGGCGTCTTCCGTGAAAAGATGCGGTTCTCCTCGCCCCGGAGCAGGCGCCGGATATTGGCGCGGTGGCTGACGAAGACCAGCACGGCGATGCAGCACGCCAGCACCGTCAGCGGCAGGCCCGCGCCGAAGGGATCGTCGCCGAGCGCGACCTGGCCGACCACCAGCGCCACCGTCGCGGCCATCGACCCGACGGAGACGTACCGCGTCAGCGCCACCAGCGCCAGCCAGGTGCCGAAGGCCACGGCCAACTGCAGCGGCATCAGCCCACCCAGAACGCCCGCGCTCGTGGCCACGCCCTTGCCGCCCTTGAATTTCAACCAGACGGTGTAATTGTGCCCCAGGATCGCGGCGATGCCGGCGAGGACCGCGACCAGCCCCGGCCGCTCCGCCGCGCTCCACAACGGCACGAGCCAGAAGACCGGAGCAAAGCCTTTGAGAAAATCCAGCGCCAGCACGGGCATGGCCCACGGCCAGCCGCAGACGCGCAAGACGTTGCTGAAGCCGATATTGCGGCTACCCTCGCGGCGAACGTCCTTGCCGGCGAGCCAGCCGATCAGCAGGCCGAAAGGGATCGACCCCATGAGGTACGCCAGCGGCAGCGAGATCCAGACCATACGCCATCCCGGAAACAGTCCACATCCTCTTTCAAGGCTATGGTTTCTCCACTCCCGAATCAAGCGCTCTGGCGAAATCCGCTCCCGGCGCGGGATTGATTTGTCCCGGCGGATTACTACAATGAACCCGACTTCTGTCCGCGCAGACGAGGGAGAGAATGGACAAGAACAATCAACGCTACTTCGCCGGCATCGATATCGGCGGGACCAAGATCTACGTCGTCGTCACCGACGAGAACGGCCGCATCCTCGGCAACGCCAAGCGCAAGAGCAAGCCCGAGCGTGGCTTCGAGGAGGTGATGGAACGGGCGGTCAAGACCGCGCGCGAGGCCTGCGAAGAGGCGGACGTGCCGGTGAAAAAGCTGGCCGCCGTCGGCGTCGGGGCGCCGAGCCCGATCCTCGAGGACGGGACGGCGATTCTGGCGCCGAACATGGGCTGGCACAACGTCCCGTTGGTCAAGACGCTGGCCAAGGCGCTCGACCAGCGCGTCTTCGCCGAGAACGACTGCAATGCCGGCACCCTCGGCGAATTCGCTCTCGGCGCCGGCAAGGGCGCGAAATCCCTCGCCGGCATCTTCGTCGGCACCGGCCTCGGCGGCGGCATCATCATCGACGGCCGGATGATCGTCGGCGCCAGCCGCATGGCCGCGGAGGTCGGCCACGTAATCGTCCAGAAAGGCGGGCGCACCTGCGGCTGCGGGCGGCTCGGGTGCCTTGAGGCCTACGCCTCGAAGACCGGCATGGCCAAGCGCTTCCGGGAGGAGATCCACGACAGGGGCCGCGCCTCGCTCATGAAGGAGTTGACCGGCGGCGACTACGAGATCCTGCGCAGCCGTTACCTCAAGGAAGCGTATCAGAAGAAGGACGAGGTGACCGTCGAGACGCTGAACGAGATGGCCGACTACCTCGGCCTCGGAATCGGCAACCTCATCACGTTCATCGGTCCCGACACGGTCGTCATCGGCGGCGGGGTCTTCGAGGCGCTCGGCAAGGAACTGCTGCCGCGGGTCCTGGAGTCGACCAGGGCTTTCGCCTATCCGCCGGATTCGTACAACGACACGCGGATCAAGCTGGCCGAACTCGGCGACGAAGCGGTCGCGCTGGGCGCGATGGTCTACGCCAGGCAGTGCCTGGAAGCGAAGTAGCGCTCAGCGCACCACTCGCGCGCTCCCGCCCTGCAGATTGGCCTCCACCTCCGGCAGCGTGGCCATGGTCGTGTCGCCGGGCGTGGTCATCGCCAGCGCGCCGTGGGTGGCGCCGTAGTTGACGCAGGCGGCCGGGTCCTTCCCGCTCAGGAAACCGTAGATCAGACCCGAGGCGAAGCTGTCGCCGCCGCCGACGCGGTCGAGGATCTCCAGGTCCGGCCGGTGCACCGCCTCGTAAAACGCGCCGTCGATATACAGGATCGCGCCCCAGTCGTTGACCGTCGCGGTCTTCACGCCGCGCAGCGTGGTGGCGACGGCCTTGAAGTGCGGGTACATCGCGGTCACCTTGGCGATCATCTTCTTGAAGTTGCCGGTATCGAGCTTGCTGCAGCTTTCGTCCATGCCCTCGACCTCGAAACCGAGGGCCTTGGTGAAGTCCTCCTCGTTGCCGATCATGACGTCTACGTACTTGGCGATCTCGCGGTTGACCGCGACCGCGCGCTCGGTGCCGCCGTTGCTTTTCCACAAACTCGGCCGCCAGTTCAGGTCGTAGCTGACGACGGCGCCGTGTTTCTTCGCCGCCTGCATCGCCTCAATGGCCACATCCGGGGTCTTCGCGCCGAGCGCGGCGAAGATGCCGCCGCAATGGAACCAGCGCGCGCCTTCCTTGCCGAAGATCGTCTCCCAGTCGATCGCGCCGGGTTCGAGCTGGCTGACAGCGGTGTGTCCGCGGTCGGAGGTGCCCTTGGCGCCGCGGATGCCGTAACCCTTCTCGGTGAAGTTGAGGCCGTTGCGGGCAGCCTTGCCCAGGCCGTCGAAGGGCACCCACTTGACATGGCTGATGTCCACCCCGCCCTGCAGGATCAGGTCTTCCAAGAGGCTCCCGATCTGGTTGTCGACGATGGCGGTGACCACCGCCGTGCGCTGGCCGAAACAGCGGCGCAAGCCGCGCGCGACGTTGTATTCCCCGCCGCCCTCCCAGACGCGAAAGCTGCGCGTGGTGTGCACGCGGCCCTCGCCGGGGTCGAAACGCAGCATAATTTCTCCGAGCGAAACCTCGTCCCAGCGACAGGCGTCGGCCGGCTTGATATCCAGATTCATCACGCCTTCTCCTTGTGCGGTGCAGGGGATATCCACGGGTTATGCACGGGCAATCTACCGATTCGGCCCGATCCTCGCAAGCGCATTCTTCGCGGCGGCGCGGGAGAAAACAGACCGCCATCTGTTTTGAATTTACGCTCAAGGTTGAATCGCGATTGCGTCGACATACTATCTACGATTGTGGTTGAAAGGGGTTTCGTTGCCACGCGTGCGGAGTATGCCTGTAACTGTCGGGCACATCGTTGTTCTGGTCTGCCTCGCGGTTCTGCTGCTGGCGTGGATGTTCGCGCGCGACCGCACGCCGGACGCCGACTGCAATGGCGAGGAAGCGTCGCTGGCGACGATGCACGGCAAGGAAGGCCACTGGAACGAAGTCACCTGCCCGGACGAGGAGGCGATACGCACCGGCGTACGGCCGGAGGCGATGATTGACGAGGAACCGGCGGACGACTGACACGCGTCCGTCTTGCACGCTCCAAGGGGGGATAGCATGAAAGCGATGGGATTGTTTGCAATTGTCGCAGTGGTGCTGATCGGGGGGATCAGCGGCTGCCAGAAACAGCGTCAGGTGTCGAGCGAGGAACTCCGGCGGAATTCCTTCGCGCACGCGGTGCCGGCGAACTGCCGCATTCCGGCGCTACGGGAACGCCAGATCGCGCAGGCGCCGACGACGCCCGCGCCGGCGGCGCGCAAACCGGCGACGCCCGCGCCGGCGGCCAGGACCGAGACCACGGACACGCCGCCTAAGCCGCTGGTCGAGGAGTACGACCCGCAGACGCAGCCGGCGGAGGATCTCTCGGCCATGGCCGGGCCCGGCGGGCACGTCAACATGGTGCGCCTGCCCGACGATTATCAGAACGAGAAGGTCTTCAAGACCGAGGAGCTCCCGGAATCGGTCTGGCGCAACGGCATCAAGGAAGAAGCCGAGATCGACCCGGACCTGCTCGACTTTTGAACCGGCCTTCTCCGAAAGCCGCAGGCTCCGGCTTGGCCGGGGCCTTTTTTCATGTAAAAGCCGCCCTTGCGCTCTCGCGCCCGCTCGCCGACAATGGCCGCAGGAGAACGGCATGGCCGAGAAGGACGAACGCGGTGCCCGCGGCGAGGCGCTTGCCGCGGATTATCTCGAAGCGCACGGCTACCTGATCCTCGAACGCAACGTCCGCCTGCAGCGCGGGGAGATCGACATCGTCGCGCGGGAGGGAGGCGACCTGGTCTTCGTCGAGGTCAAGACGCGCACGAGCCAGGCCTACGGCACGCCGGCCGAAGCGATCACCCCGGCCAAGGCCCGGCGCCTGGGCCGGGCGATCCAAGAATACCTGCAGGTGATTCACGAGCGCGAGGAATCCGTCCGCGTCGACGTGGTGGGCGTTATGCTCCGGCGCGACGACGGGGCCGAATTCGAACTGATCCGCAACGCCATCGACATCGGCGACCTCTTCGGCAGCGGGGCATGAGCGTGTACCCGGCGGCGATCGCCAGAGGCGTTGATGCCGCGCGCGCGGCGGCGCATCACCTCGAGCCCGGCGAGGCGCGGGCGCTGGCGCTGGACCTGCTGACCCTGCGCGTGGCGCTTCGGCACGGTATCTTCACGCCGGACCGGGAGCGGAAGCTCGCACGCTTCTTCACCGGCCCCGAACCCGGCGCGGTCGACGAAGCGCTGGCCCTGCTGCCCCGCAGGCTGACCTTCGCGTCTTCACTCGAAGCCACCGGCGCCGCGCTGAGGGAGATCCGCGCTATCGAACCGGAAGCGCTGCAGCCGCGTCTGCCGGGCGAGTTGTACGAAGTATTGCTGGAGACGCCGCTGCAGGCGAGGGGTTCCCGCCGCAACCTGCGCGAGCAGCGCATGCGCGCGGGCTCCTTCTTCACGCCCGCGGCGATTGTCGCGCAGGTGATCGACATGGCCGTGCCGCGAATGCCCCCCGATCTCGACGTCTGCGACCCGGCCGCCGGCTCGGGACATTTCCTCCTCGGTCTGGTCGGTCGTTACGCCAAACGTTACGGCGATGAGGCCGCGTGCGCGTGGGCGGCGGATCACCTTTACGGGCTCGACCGCGATTCGGTGGCGGTCACGCTGGCCAGGCGGGCGCTCTGGCTGGCGCTCTCGCGCCCGGAACAACCGTTCGTCCCCGGCGACCGGGTCCGCCAGGGCGATACGCTGCTCGACGAAGCGCCCGCGACCTTCGACGCGGTCGTCGGCAATCCGCCGTACGACGTGCTGACCCGGTTCGGCAAACATCCCGCAGCGAAGCGCTATGCCGAGGCGCTGCGCGGCAGCGGCCGGTATCCGCTCTCCTGCAGCGGACAGTTGAACCTTTACCGCTGTTTTATCGAACGCGGCCTGCAGCTTCTGCGCCCCGGGGGTCGCTTGGCGTTCGTGGTGCCGGGGAGCCTGCTGACGGACCGTTGCGCGACGCCGCTGCGACAGGCATTGCTCGCCACGCACGGGCTCGACCGCATCCGTTATTATCACGAAAGCGAACGCGTCTTTGCCCACGCCTCGCAATCGGTCGTCGTCTTCCGCGCGCGCAGGGACGCGGGCAAGGCGGCCAGGCTGACCGTTATCGAGAAACGGCGGCGGCTCGAATTGCCCGCCGCGCGCATCGCCGCGCTCGGGCCGGAGATGCCGATCCCGCTCGCCGGCGAAGCGGACTGGGCGCTGCTGGACTGGCTCGCCGAAAACGCGCCGCGGCGCTTCGACGAAATGGCCGTCGGTTATGTCGGCGAGGTGGACCAGACGGTCTACCGGCGTCATATGAAAGATCGCGACACCGGCACGCTGCTGCTGCGCGGCAGCCACCTGCGCCCTTTCGCGCCCGACCTGGAAGCGCGCGCGGAAGGAGAACGCTTTCTCGACCGCGACGGTTTCCTCGCACAGAAAGGCCGCAGCGCGACGAGTTGTCTCGCCCGTATCGCCCCGCGCGTGGCCCAACTGGGAATCCGCAACATGGAGACACGCCCGCGCCTGGTGGCCGCGGCCATACCCGCAAACGTCTTCGCCGGCAACTCGGTCAACGTCTGGCTGCCGCGGGCGGGCGTGGGGCTCGGCCTGCTCTGCGGACTGCTCAACAGCCGGCTCTACGACTGGCGCTTCCGCCTGACCAGCAGCAACCACAACATCAACCTCTGCGAGATCCAGACGCTGCCGCTGCCGGAGGCGCTGGAGGCAGGCCGCGTTCGCCGCGTGGAGAAAGCCGTTGCCGCCTGCCGGAAAGCAGCCCAAGCGTCGAGGCGCCTGGACAAAGCACGCGCCGGGCTCGACGCGGCGGTGTACGAGCTCTTCGGACTTCCGGTCCGCTTCCGCGAACATTTGGCGGGAAAACCGCCGTTCACGTCTGGATGAACGGCTCGGTGTGCATCAGAACTGCCCCGTGCGCAGCAGCACCAGCGTGCAGGCCTGCTGGACCTCGATGCCGGTCTCCTCGGCCGCGCGCTCGAGCGGGCCGTTCTCCGCGCCGGGATTGAGGATGATACGCCGCGGGCGGAGTGCCAGGATCTTCTCCTGCAGCGGCGCGGCGTTCTTCTCGCCGAGGTAGACGCTCAGCGTGTCGACCGGCCGGTCGATCTCGTCGAGGCTCGTCACCGTCGGTTCGCCGTGGATGCCCACGCCCAGCGGATGGACGGGGATGACGTCGCAGCCGTGCTCCAGCAGCAGCTTGACCGCCTTGTTCGAATAGCGCTCCTCCTTGGGTGAGGCGCCGAGTACCGCGACGGTGACCATGGCTGTCTCCTTACGCCGGCCAGGCGTTGTGCTCGTTGTTGCGGAACGCGTCGGATTCGTAATAGGCCACATCGCGACCGTCGGTTTCGCGCCACCAGGCATCGGCACGGGCGGCCAGCTCGCGCCGTACCGCCGCGTGCAGATCGACGTCGAAAAAACCGTAGTGCCGCGCGACGCGGCTATGATCGCCGGTGTCGTGCTCGTAGTCGAAACGTTTGGCCGTCTCGACGAAGAGGATCGCCGGCGGATGCGGCAGCCGCTTGAGCCGTTGCACTACGCTCTCGAGGTGGCGGATCGCGTGCGCGCCGCCGCCGCCGTCGTTGACGGCGAACTCGATCAGCACCAGATCGGGCTGGCAGGCGATGACGTCGCGTTCGAGACGGAACATCGCCAGGTGACTGCCGGTTCCCGGAAGCCCGGCGTTGTGGACGGTAACGAGGCTCCGCGGGAACGTCTCGCGCAGCCACGGCCCGATCCAGCCCTTGCCGGCGGCGGTGATGGAGCCGCCGAGAGCGACGAACCGGATCGGCGCACCGCGGTGCGCGCGCTGAAAGAGCCGCAGAATATCCTTCCCGGCCGTCTCCGGCTCGCCCGCCCGCAGCCACGATGCGCACAACAGAACGAGAAGCGCGGCCCGCACGAACCGGACCGGACGCTTCATACCAAACTTCATCACCGGATCGGTATCGCTCACGGGCCTACTTCACCTTCAACTTCTTGCACCCGGCCTCCGGCAGCGCCACGCGCAGGCCGATGTAGACGTATCCCGGGTATTTTTCGCTGTTGAACTCCCGGTCCTTCGCGCGCTGGCTGTAGCCGTAGTAACCCCAGGAGCCGCCGCGCATCACCCGGCTGTGGCTCGAGGCGGTCTGCAACGGATCGGCCTGCTTCTCCTTCGGGTAATACTTGTACCAGTCGCTGCACCACTCGCAGACGTTGCCGCCCATGTCCATGACGCCGTCGCGGCTGGCGCCCGCGGGGAAGCTGCCGACGACGACGGTGCCCTTGGCCTCGTTGCTGCGCAGGAACGCCGGCACCTCCAGCGCCTCCTTGCCGTCGAAGTTGCCGTGCGCCATCGGTTGCGGCTCCTCGTCGCCCCAGGGGTATTTCCGGTTCTCGCCGCGGCCGGTGGCGACATACTCCCACTCGGCCTCGGTCGGCAGGCGAAAACCGGCGGCCTCGGCGTTGATCTCGACTTTCTTGTCCTTGTGATCCTCCGGGTCGAGCCCGTAGTACGGTGTCAGGCCGTGCTTGACGCTGAGCCAATCGCAGTAGCGCGCCGCATCCATCCAGGAGACGTAGATCACCGGCTCGTCGTCGCGCCAGGAGAAGCCGTCGCGCCATTTTCGATGACCGGGCCAGAACTGCTCGAACTGGCGGTTGGTCACCTCGTACTTGCCGATGGCGAACGGAGAGACCGTCACCTCGCGCGCGGGCAACTCATCGGGCTCGCCGCCCTCGCCGCCCATGGTGAAGCTACCGCCGGGGATCATCACCAGCTCCGGCATGGCCGGATCCGGCGCCGGCTTCGCCTCGAAGGGTTCGACGCGGACGATCTCGATGCGGTCGATGAGCACGTCGCCGCGGTCGTTCCAGCCGAACTTCGCCGGCTTGTAGCGCTTCTTCGTCTTCTCGTCGGCGTCGGCGGGCAGCGGCTCCTGGCGGCTGCATTCCACGCGCAGCGTGGCGTTGGCCTTGTCCAGCGTCCACATCACCGTCGCCGTGGCCCACTCGCCCTCGCCCGTCGGCGGCAGCCAGACCGGCAGGCAGTACTTCTCGAGCTTGTCCTCGAAGGGCATGCCCGGCGCGAAGAGCATCAGGCGCGCGTCCTCCTCGTTGGCGTGGGAGTAACGCAGGCGGATGTTGTGCATGCCCGTCTCGATCGCCGGAAGTTTCACCGTCACCGCGGCGCCGGCCTTGGTGGGAATGAAGACGGCCTTGCCGTCCCTGATCTCCGCGCCGTTCTGCAGCTCCCCCTTCTCCGCCTCCAGCGTCGCCTCCACGCCCGCGGCCGCGGCGCCGGCCCAGACGCGGCTGTTGCGGTGGTACCCCAGCGGGCTGTTGATTTCGGTCGCTTTGTCGATGATACGCCGGCGGCCGACCACGTCGATGATCGCCTTGCCGCCGCGCTCGAGCGTGAACGCCGGCACGCCCGGCTCGAGCGGGATCTCGCCGTGGCTGAGCCCGGCGGGCATCTCGAAGCTCTTCTTCTTGCCGGCCAGATTCACCGTCAGCTTCGCCGGCGCGGTGAGGAAGGTAGAGAAGTAGACCCGGTCCAGCAGGTCGTCGTGAATCTGGGTGAAGGGGTACTGCTTCATGGTATGGTCGACCATCTTGTCGTTCTCGACGTCGTAGCCCTCGACGAGGTAGCGGCTGCGGTCGCGGTAGGCGAAGTAGACCCGATCCTGCGTGACGGTCGGCGGCGTCCGGTCCTTGTAGGCGCGGATGAAATAACTCGTCGCGTCCAGCACCGCCCCGTCGCGGTTGTAGTTGAGCTTGTCCCAGAGCCGCTTCCACTTGTAGTGCATCAGGTTGGTGTCTTCGTTGTAGTCGTTCCAGGTGACGATCTCGACCCAGTCGGGCCGATCGCGGGCGATACCCTCCCAGAGCGCGCCGTAGCCCTTGAGTCCCTGCATGTCGCGGACGTTGGCGCTGTTGTAGCTGAAGGCGATGCCGGACATGTAGATCTTGCCCCGGTTCAGACACGCCCGGCGCGCGGTGGCGTTCTGCCGCATCAGGCTGCGCGGCGTGCTGTCGCAGATGAAGCGCCACATGCCGTCCGTCCACGGCTCTTCGAGCACCTGCAGGGCCTTCTCGTAACTCACGGTCATCTCGTGACGACCGGTGCCGGTGAAGGGAATGAAGATCACCTCGTAGCCGTCCGCCTTCAGCTTGTCCAGCGCCGGCTGCAGCCACGCGCCGGAAGGCCCGTACGAGGAGAGGACCATCTTGTCGCCGAGGCGCATGATGTTGGGATGCTTGTAATACGTTTTCACCATGTGCTCGATAGCCCGGTGCATCGGCTTGACGCTGTACTCCGGGGTAAGCAGGAGCTTGAAATCGGGGCTGACCTGCTTGGCCGCCTCGAACATCGCGTCGAGGTTTTTCTGATAGCTGCCGTGCTCGAACTCGTCCTTCTCCTTGTCGTACTTGCCGAAGTAGGCGCCGAAATCCATGGCGAAGCCGTCGAGGCCGTGCGCACGGGCGATCTCGATCTCGAACTTGTGGAATTCCACGGTCAGGCCGAAACAGGTCATGTAGTGCGCGAAGACCGTCGGCTTGGTCTGCGCCGTCAGCGGCGCCTCCTTCTCCTCGCCGGCGTGTATGCCCACCTGAATGAACGCGGCAAGAACGAGCAACAGGACGATGCGCGCGGCATATTTCATGACGACTCCTTCGTGTGTTCGACAATAGGCGATTGCGTTTGGTGACAGAACGCACGGGATCCGAATTTGTAACCGGTTACCCGAAAAAATATCCTCTTTGCAAAATCTCATGACCAATCAATTTTAGTCGGAACGCGCGTGGCAATGCATTTGCGCACCCTGGGCGACATCGGTGTAATCGCCTGCCGGCCAAGAGAATACGATCGCTTTCGCCACGTCAGGACCGTTTGCTACAGCGCCACCCGCTTGCCGCGCCTGCCCACGGATACCGTCTCCTTGCCCACCACGACCTCGAGCTTGCCCTTGTTCGTCTTGAGCGTGACCGCGCCGGGCGTGACCTTGACGCTGAGCTCCTTTCCCCGGACGAGGACCTTGTAGCCGAGCGACTTCCACGCCGGCGGCAGGTGCGGGTCGATCTCCGGCTTCCCGCCGGAGAGATGAAACCCGCCAAAGCCCATCACCGCCGCCTGCCAGTTTCCCCCGAGGCACGCCGCGTGAATGCCGCTCTCGCACTCCGCATGCGGACCGATATCGGTCATGAGCGACTCGCGGTACAGCCGGTACGCGTCCTTGGCCGCGCCCGCGCGCGCGCCCTGCGCGGCGGTGACGCTGCGGCTCAGCGTCGAGGTATGGCTGCAGCGCGGCTCATAGTAACGGTAGCCCCGTTTGCGCATGGCCGCGGGGAAATCGTCGGCGAAGAGGTAGTACAGCACCGCCACGTCGGCCTGCTTGCTGACCTTGGTCGGGCGGTAGGAATGGAGCACCGGGCCGGTGTACTCCAGCTGCGTCCGCTTCCGGTCGATCCGGCCTTCCTTCAACTTGAAGAAGCCGTCGAACTGCTCGTGCAGGCCCTTCTTCTCGTCGAACGGCACGCGGATTTTGTCGGCAATCCCGGCCCAGGAGCGGACGGCCTTCTCGCTCAAGCCCGCCGCCCGGGCCACCGCGGCCCAGCGTCCGGCGCGCTGCAGGTCTTCCATCGCCTCGACCGCGCGCTGCAGGTGCCAGCGCGTCAGGTAGTTCGTATAGGCGTTGTTGTCCACGCCGATGTGGATCTCGTCGGGGCCGCAGAGCCGGCGCATGACGTATTCGTCGCCCTCCTTCTCCAGGCGGCTGACCATGTAGGCGGCGGTCTCGAGGATCAGCTGCGCCCCGCGCGCGCGGTACCATTTCTCGTCGCCGGTGGCGTCGCGGTACTGATCGACCGCGTAGGCGATATCGCCCATCAGGTGCTCCTGCCAACCGCAAGGTCCGAAGATCTCCAATGCCCGGTCGCCGCTGGTCCAGGGAAAGCGAGCGCCCTTTCTCTGGACGTTCTTGGCGTTGGCGCGCGCGTCGGGCAGCAGGTGATACCGGTACGAGAGCTGCGCCCGGGCCACGTCCGGATCGGTGAAGGTGAAGAACGGGGTGAGGTAGATCTCGGTATCCCAGAAGGCCCGCCCCTGGTAGCCCTTGCCGTGCAACCCCTTGGCGCCGATGCTGACGCCTTCGTCGGTGGAACCGAGCGAGGTGAGGTGGAAAATGCTGAAGCGCAGCGCGTTCTGGGCCGTCTTGTCGCCGACGATCTCCACGTCCTGCCGCCGCCAGAGCTGCGCCCACGCCTTGGCGTGCGACTTGAGCAAGCCTTTGGCGCCGATCCTGACCGCGCGGTCGAGCTCGCGCGCGGCCGTCGTCTCGGGCTTCTTGGACTCGCGCGAGGTGCCGAAGGCCGCGTACTTGACGAAGACGACCGGCTTTCCCTTCTTCGCCTCGAGGCGGCACGTCTCGCCGACGCGGTCGTCGTCGAGCTGCGCGCCGGTGCGATTGCCGCCCGAAGCGACCAGGCGCGTGGCGCAGGCGACCCGGAACTTCGTGTGCGAGATCTCCGTTTCCATGGCAATGCCCTTGGCGCCGCGATCCCGCGGCGCGAGGCCGGCGAAGTGCGCCTTGCCGCTGCCGGAGCCGTACTTGACGCCGTAGGCGTCGATGGTCGAGCGCAGGACGATACTGCCGGAGACGTCCAGCGGCGTCAGCGCGCACCAGAGCACGCCTATGTGTCGCATGGCCTTGTGCATGAAGCGGACCGACTGCCACCGCCAGCGCCGCTTGGCTCCGTCGCGCCAGGTCAGGTCGGTGAAGAGCAGACCCTGGCGCATGTCGAGCGTGCGCTTGTACCGCAGCATCCGCCCGCGGGCGGGATCGAAGTCGAAGCCGTCCATGTTCGCGTGCAACCCCAGCCAGCACGGCAGGTTGACAATCTCGCGCGTGCGCGGGTCCGCGCCGCCGAAGACGCCGGCGACGTAAAAGCCGGGGCTGGCCGTCAGCGGCGCCATCTCCAGGCTGCCGCGCAGGCCCGCGTAACCGTTGGCCAGCGCGAAGACGGTCTCCTCGCGCGCGAGGCGGCCGGGGTCGAAGTCGGTCTCTTCCAGGAGCCAGGACGAGGCGCTCGGAGTAGCGATGGCGGGCATGAATATCCTTTCCCAATACTCGAAGAACAGGCAACAGACCTGTCGTCAGCTTTTCCCCAACAAATCGAACATGACCGGCCACGCTTCCTCGGCATAGAAGCGATGCCCCGACTCCCCGACCACGAGGCGACAGTTCTCCGGCGCGCCCGCGGCCTTGTAGATCTTCTTCAGCCGCTTGAACTCTTTGCGCACCGCCTTGATCGGAAAGATGCCGTCGTTTTCGCCAGCGACGACGACGACCGGGCGGGGCGCGAAGAGGCCGAGAATGTCGGCCATCTCGGCGAATTTCAAGAGACCGGGCACGTAGTTGCACTCGCAATGATGCAGCGCCATGATGCTGTCGACAAAGGTGCAGAAGTAGCACGAAGGCATGGCATAGCGCAGCCGCGGCAGCAACGCCGCCGCGAACATGCTGACCGTGCCGCCGCCGGAATTTCCCATCACGCCGAGCGTCTCCCGCTTCACGTCCGTGCGCGTTTCGAGGTAATCGAGCGCGCGATCGACATCGTAGACGCGTTCGCCGATCAGCGTCCGTCCCAGCAGCAGCGCGTGCATCGCCGCTTCCTGGCAGAGGCGGTCGCTGCGGAAGGTCTGCGCCAGCTCGCGCCGCTCGCCGAAGGCGCGTTGCTCGATGCAGAGCGCCGCCACGCCGCGCCGGATGCATCCGAGGCCGAAGTCGCGGTCGCCCTCGGGGAGGATTCCCTTGGTTTCGTCCTCGCGCTGCACGGCGATGGATTGGTGCATGCCGCTGGTATGCCCCTGCAGGCAGACGAACCAGTCGTACGGCGGTTCGGCGTTGTCGGGCAGGCATACATACGCGTTCACGTCGGCGTGCGGTTCGCTGGTAAAGACGATCTTCTCGATCATGCCGCCGCCGCGCCGCCGCTTCCACAACGAGCGCACCCGCAGAGGACAGCGTTTCTTCGGCATCTCGTCGAAGCCGGCAAGTTCGCGCAGCTTCGCCCGCAAGGACCGCTGCCACGGCTTCACGTCGCCGCCCGTGAAGGCGAGCGAAGGCCTGGCCCGCCGCGCCAGGTGACGATGCAGAAGCGAAGGCGAAAACGAAAACGTCTGTTCCGGCATCGGCTTTCCCCCGCTACTTGGCTGGCTTCAGGTCCTTGGCGTAGGCGCAGACCCGTTCGGCCACCTTGTCCATGATATCGAAGCGGAAATGCAGGATCACGCCGCCGTCGGGCTTGTCGCGGAACGGGCTCAGGTCCGGCACCAGCGGGCAGATCTCCTGGAAATTGATCGGCTTCGCGTTCGGCGCCTGCGACAGCACCGCGGCCACCTCGTCGGAGAAGGGACCGACCGCGTCCTCGATATCCTCGCGCTTGGCGCCGAAGACCCTCTCGGCGTTGTCCATGCCGAAGAAGACGTGGGTGACGAAGATGCTCATCTGCGGCTTGCGCGCCTGCAGGAACTCGACGATGCCGCGCATGCGCTCGAGCACCGCGTCGCGCCCGTCGGTCAGGAAGATCCGGTCGGCCGCGGCGTTGACGAAGAAGAGATATCCCGCCGGGTTGAACAGGTCCGCCAGCGGCGAGGCCTGCAGCGACTGGATCGAGTGCTGGTAGCTGGCGATGTCGATGCCCGGCAGCGGCAGCGTGTCGCGCACCTTCTCGGCGATCAGGACCGTCTGACAGTCGCCGACGCAGAGGAAGGCGCTCTCGGGATGAGCGTATCCGATGGCGCGCAGATAGTCCATGTCGATGTGACGGCGCAGCGGCATGAACGTGCGCGAATCGAAGCGGTTGACCATCCCCTCCTTGTCGCGGGTGAAGCCGACGGCGAAAGCGCGCTCGTAGAGATCGATCATGAACGCCTTCGCTTCGTCGGGCTTGCCCGAGGTTTCCAGCACGCGCACGATCACCGCCGCGTTGGCGCCGATGGTCTCGTAGTAGAATTCCTTGGCCAGCGAGTAGCCCGAACCGAGGCCGAAGCGTTCGAGGCAATCCTCGGGGGTGTAGCGCTCGAGCGCCTTCCGGGCCTCCTCGACGAGGTCGTCTTTGGGCTTGCCGTCCTTGGCGAAGGTCTTGCCGATGCGCTGGATCGTCTGTTCGTACTCGCGGGTCATCTCCGGCCCGGGGTCGACGGCGGAAACGAGGGGGTAGTTCTCGGGCATGGCCATGTAAAGATCTCCTTGAACGGCAAAGCGGGAAGGTACGAACTCCGGCGGTCGATACGGGAAAACGGCCGACAGTATCGCCGATGCGCCCGCGTACTTCAAGTTCGAAAACGCCGCGAATCCGGGTAACCGCCTACCTCGGCGGTCGCCGCCGGAACGCCCCTGGCATTCGCCCGCCGTATCCGTATACTCGGAACGCGAGAGGAGACCATGGCGACGACATCGAACCCGATCCGCTGGGACCTGGTGGACCGGCTGCTGGACCTGGCCCTGGCCGAGGACGTCGGCGACGGCGACGCGACGACGCTGGCGCTGGTGCCCGCGGATGCGCGCCTGACCGCGGCCTTCGTCGCGCGCGGCGGCGGCGTGCTCGCGGGCCTGGATGCCCTCGAGCGCCTGCTGCACCGCTTCGACGCCGAGGTCACGCTGATGCGGCTGGCCGCCGACGGCGAGACCGTCGCGCCGGGAAAGCGCCTGGCGCAGGTGGCCGGGCCGGCGCGGTCGATCCTGACCTGCGAGCGGACGGCGTTGAACCTGCTGCAGTCGATGAGCGGCGTGGCCACGCTGACGCGGGCGTACGTCGAGGCGGTGGCGGGCACGAACGCGGCGATCTACGACACGCGCAAGACGCGCCCGGGGATGCGCGTGCTGGACAAGCTCGCCGTCGTCGCCGGCGGGGGCCGTAACCACCGCTTCGGGCTGCACGACATGATCCTGATCAAGGACAACCACCTGGCGCTGCTGGACGCGCCCGAAACGGCCGCCGGCATCGTCGAGGCGGTGCGCGCCGCGCGCGCGGCGTCGACGATGCCGGTCATGGTCGAGGTCGATACGCTGGCCCAACTCGAGGCGGCGCTGCCGGTCGAGCCGGATTTCGTCCTCCTGGACAACATGCCGCCGCCGGTACTGCGCGAAGCGGTGGCCGCGGCCGACCGTTGCCGCGAGCGCGGCCTTCGCCGACCGGCACTGGAGGCCTCGGGCGGGGTGAATCTGCACGCCGTCCGCGCCATCGCCGAGACCGGGGTCGAACGCATTTCGGCAGGTGCGCTGACCCACAGTGCGGTGGCCCTGGACATCGGCCTGGACTACGAGAACGAGGAGTTGGCATGAACCCGGCCGAAGCCGATCCGTGGGTGAATCCCTACGACGCGCAGAACGAGCTGGCGCTCTTTCGCAACCGCAGCGAGAAGGTGACGCTGATCGTCCCGGCACGCAACGAGGAAGGCGGCATCGCCGACGTCATCACCTACGGCCGCCCCTACTGCGACGAGTTGCTGGTCGTCGACGGTCACTCGACCGACCGCACCCGGGCCATCGCCGAGGAGCTCGGCGCGCGCGTGGTGCTGGACAACCGCAAGGGCAAGGGCGAGGCCGTCCGCCTGGGCATCGAGGAGGCGACCGGCGACATCCTCGTCTTCATCGACGCCGACCACGCCCACCGTCCGGCCGACATCCCGCGGCTGGTGGCGCCGATCCTGGAGGGCCGGGCCGATCACGTCGTCGGCAGCCGTCCCAAGGGCGGATCGGACGAATTGCACGGCGACCTGGAGAAATTCGCGCGCATGATCGGCAGCGACATCATCACCCTCGGCATCAACTATCGTTTCGACGTCCGCCTCAGCGACTCGCAGAACGGCTTCCGCGCCATCCGTGCCGCGGTGGCCAGGCAGCTCGACCTGCGCGAGGACATCACCACCATCGAACAGGAGATGACCATCAAGACGCTGCGCAAGGGATTTCGCATGGCCGAGGTGCCCGCGCACGAGTACGCCCGCCGCTACGGCGAGAGCAAGATCAAACTGACGCGCGTCTCGTTCCGCTACGTCTACTCGTGGCTGCGTTACATGTTCTTCTAACTCGTCAAGACCGTCATCGTTCTTCCATGGATCCGCCGCATGCACCCGGCCTGGCACCTGAGCAAGAACATTCTCCGCTCGAACCTCGCGGCGCCGGCGGCGCCGTACAAGCTGACCTACGCGGTTACCTATCGCTGCAACAGCAGGTGCACCACCTGCAACATCTGGCAGCGCCCGCCCGGGGAGGAACTGGACCTCGAAGAGATCGAGTCGCTGTTTCGACGTTCGCCCGAGCTGACCTGGATCGACATGACCGGCGGCGAACCGTTCCTGCGCCCGGACTTCGTGCAGCTCTGCGCCGCGGCGCTGAAGCATTGCCCGTTGTACCTGCTGCACTTTCCGACCAACGGGCTGCTGCCGGCGCGGGTGGAGGACGGCGTCAAGGAGATCCTGGCGCTGAAGCCGCACCGCCTCATCGTCAGCGTCAGCATCGACGGCCCGCGGGAGATCCACGACAAACTGCGCGGCGGCGAAGGCTTCTTCGCCAGCGCCGTCGAGACGCTGCGCCGTTTGTGGCCCTTGCAGGAGCGACGTTTCCGGGTCTATCCGGGCATGACGATCTCGCGGGAAAACGCCGGCCGGCTCCGCGCCACCGTCGCCGCGCTCGCCGCGGAGGTGCCCGGCTTCCGGCCCGAGCATCTGCACGTCAACATCGCGCAGGTCGCGCCGAACTTCTACGGCAACGCCGATATGGACACATCTTTCCAAGCCGACGCGCTGACCGAGATCCGCGATTTCGTGCGCGAGAAGGGACGGCGTTTCGACGGCGTGCATGCGCTGGAGCGCGCGTACCTGAAGCTGGCGGGGCGCTTCGTCGCGACCGGGCGCACCCCGTTGCCATGCATGGCCATGAGCGCGAGCGGCTTTCTCGCGCCCGACGGTACGCTCTACCCCTGCACCGCCGACGAAGAACCGGTCGGCCATGTCCGCGACTTCGGCTTCTCCCTGCGCGAAGCCTGGAAGAGCGAGGCGGCCCGGCGCATCCGCGCGCGCCTCCGCGCCGGCCGATGCCGCCACTGCTGGACGCCGTGCGAGGCGTACCAGACGCTCTTCTCCCGCCTCGATACCGTCCTGCGCTGCAACCTGATCTGAGGTGCCGACACGAGAAACGCCCCGCGCCCGGCGGGGCGTCGCGGAATCCCAGGCGGTCAGCGCCGAGGCTTATGCGCTTTGCGTTCCTGCCTCCGTTTGTGTTTCCGTTGAGCTCGGTTGAGATTGGGCTCGACTTCGCGCTCGGGCGGAAAGCAGTACGCCTCCACCTCGACGATGTGGAAACCGCCATTCATGGAATTGTGCAGTCCCTTGATGCGGATGGCCTTGACCGGACGCGACGGCAGTTCGAAAACCTGCCAGCCCCGCCACTGCCCCTTGCTGCGATCGGCGAGCATCTCCCAGCTCTCGCCGTCGGGCGAAACGAAGAGTTGATAACGGTAGAACCGCCCGTCCATGTCCCAGAGCAGGAAGCGGATCAGCCGCAGCGCGTACGGATGCGCCAGCGCGACCTCGAAGACGTCCTGCTTGGCCCAGTGGCCGTGGGCGTATCCTTTACCGCCGGTGTATCGCCGCGCGTTGCCGTCGATCAGCAGGTTCGCCCGCTTCGACGCCTTGGCGACCGCGCCGTTCTCGGCCAGGGCGACGTTGCCCTCCGCCTGCATGCCCAGGACAAGGCGTTCTGCGTCGACTTCCTTTTCAGCCGCGGCGATCCGCTTCTCGATCTTCGCCTTGACCAGGCCGTCGCTGGCGGGAAAAGCTTTGGCGTAATAATACAACGCCCGCGAGAGGAGGCTCACGCGCGGGGGCGAGGCTTCCTCCTCGGCTTGCGCCAGGTCGAAATAGGCGTCGGCCACCACCACGAACGCCTCCGGCAGTTCCGGCCGGTTGGCGTCGACCGTCGCCACCGGCGCGAGCTTCTCGTCGTCGCCTTTGGCCAGGTACGGCAGCCCTTTCTCCCAGCAGTTCTTGAAGAGGCAGTGGTAATGGCCGACGAGCCCGTTGGCCTCCGGGTCGTCCGGATCATCCCGCAGCGTTGCCAGCGCGTCCTGGATCTTGCGATACGCCTTGCGCGTCTCGTGCACGAGCTTGCGCAGCTCGCTCGAGGCCTCGGCCAGGTCGTCGTTCTTGGACTTGCGCGAAGCGAAGTGCACCTTGGTGGCCGCGTCCTGCGCCACCTCGAAGTCGTCCGCCCGCAGCGCATCGTGCGCCAGCTTCATGTAGCGTATGGCCACCGTCACGTACGCGGCGGGTGAGTCGGCGGATTTCTCCAGTTCCTCGAGCGTCTCCATGCGCATCCGCAACGTCGGCGCGTCGTAACGCCGGCCGATCGTCTTCACCGCCTTGAGCGCGGTCTCGGCATCTCCCGACCTGGACGCCAGCTCCGCCGTTCGCTGTAGCAGGACATACCGCATCGCCTCGGAGTTGTCCTCGGCCTCGACATGCGCCAGCAGATTTTTCGCCAGCCTCAGCAACGCCTGCCGGTCGCGTTGGCGCAGTTCCGCGCCGTAGGTCTGCTCCAAGCGCGCCATGGCCTCGTCACGGCTCTCCTGCGTCGGCAAAGGAAGGCGCGCCTCGCCGGCGAGCGAGAGGTGGCAGAAGATCAGGATGCAGGCGGGGAAAACCGGGGATGTACGCAGCGGCGGCATTCTCTCCCTCCGGCCTCGGCCGTCGGTTCGGTGTCGGTACTATAGCATAACCCCGTATTGCTGCTCGTCAAGCGGGATGGCCTGAAATCCCGGCCCGGCCTGATGCGCCGGCGAGATGAAAAAACGCCCCGGCCGGAACCGGGGCGGGGATTGGCGGGATCGTGCCGCAACGGGCTATTTGCGTCCCTTCTTGTGCACGTTGTGGTAGCGGTAGTAAACCTCGAGCATCAGCGCGCCGACGGCGGTCTGGCCCACGCGGCCCCACTGGTTGCCGCCGTGGAAGGTGTGGCCGTTGGCCGGGTCCCACGAGCCCTTGAACTGCTCGAAGGTGCCGTCCTTGCGCTGCGTGGTCAGCAGTTCCTTCTGCATCAGCACGTTGAACTTCTGCCAGTACTCGTTGTTCACGCCGAGCTGGAAGAAGCCCAGCGCCTCGTAGTACCAGAGGTAGAAATTCTGGCTGCCGTCGCCCGTGCCGGTCTTGGCCCCGGGCAGAAAGCCTTTGGCGCTGCCGTTCATGCCCTGGATCAGGTTGTTGGCGCAGCCGACGATGATTTCGTCGTGCTGGTCGTACCCCAGGAACTGCCGGCAGCACATCAGCGCCGAGGTCGGGATCGGGGACTTGCCCGGATTGGTGTAGCCGCCGCCCCAGTCGTAGCCCTGGCCCTTGGCGATGCCCTTGTCCGAGAACCAGACCTTGGCGCCGGCCCAGGTGTTGTCAGAGACGCGCAGGCCCGCGGTCTTGGCGGACTTCAGCGCCATCATCCACCACCCCGAGACCGAGGTGTCGGACTGGCCGCCGCCGCCGCCGCCGCTGCTGTAGCCGTTGCCGGGCGTGTAGCGCCAGCCGCCGTCGCCGTTCTGCGCCGCGCACGCCGCGTCCACCGCCTTCTGCACCGGCCCCTCGAGGTTGTAGTCCTCGCTCATGCCGTAGGCTTCGCACATCGCCATCAGCGTCATCGCCGCCTGGTAGCGATAGGTGCCGAAGTGCCCCTGCGGCGTCTGCCGGCCCAGAATCCACGTCTGCGCCGCGGCCACGTTCTTCTTGTACTTGCCGAACTTGCTGGAGTTGCCCGCGCCGAGGAAAGCCAGCATCGCCAGCCCGGTGACCGCGTCGTCGGCGTTGCCGCCCTCGTACTTGGCGCAGTCCCAGTGGCCGTCGATCTCCTGGTGCGTCGCCAGCCAGCGCAAAGCCCAGTCCAGCGCGTTCTCGGTATGACGACCGCCGCCGCCACGGCGCAGGGCGCCGCGCTTGCCGCTGCCGCTGCGGCTGCCGAAGCGCCCGCCCCGGCCGCCGGCGCCGCCGGTCGCGCCGAGGCCCATCAGCGCCGGGCTGTTGACGTCGGTGTCGAAATCGGTGAAGTCGGACGGATCGCCCTCCGGCGGTTCCTCGGTGATCTCCTCCTCGACCTCGATCTCGACATCGCACTCCACCTGCACGTCGGCGACCACGTCGACCTCGGTCTCGACCTCGGTGGTGGTCTCCTTGATCTCCGGCTCGGGCGGTTCCTCGAACTCTTCCTCTTCCTGCTCCTCGATGGTGGACTGGACCACCACCGGCGGCGGCTCCTCCACGATGCGGTCCGGCCACAAGAGCAGCGCGATAACGAAGACCATCAGGTGGATCGCGGCCGAACTGATGTACCACGGCGCGGACTTGAACTCCGCTCCGAGCGCGCCGCCGAGGCTGTCGTCGCCATCGTCGTAAGATTCGTCGTCATACCCGTCGTCCGGTTCTTCGTCTTCGTACGCCATTCTTCTTCTCCACCAAACCCCGTGTTATCGCGGAATAGTTCACCAAGCAATCGTCCAAACGCCGGGAATACCGCCCGGTTCGCAGAAAACAGCGAATAGCCGAAAAAAAGTTGCAAAAGCCGGCTTATTGTATTATTTATTTACATTATTACTCTCTATTTGTACTTCCGTGTGCGCGCCGGTCTTCCACCGCCCGCCGTGCACCGCGTAACTGGTGGCCACGCCTTTGGTGGACTGGCTCACGCACGCGAACCCGTCATACGCGTAGGCCGTCTCGCCCGCCGGCGTCACCGCGCGCTCGCGCATCCACGTCGAAGCCGCGTAGTCGTAGACGCTTTCGAACGCGCCGTCGTTGTCGGAATCGACCCCGGTCAAACGGTCGAGCCGGTCGTAATCGTAACGCTCGATCCCGACCCCGTCGGTCTCCTTCGCCAGCAGACGCCCCATCTCGTCGTGATAGTACGTGACGTTCGCGTCTTCTTCCGACCACTTGCCCAAGAGGCGGTTCATCGCGTCGTAGCCGTAGGCGTACGTCTTCGCCAGCCCGCCGTCGTCGGCGCTCATGTGCGTGCGGTTGCCAGCCCGGAGTCCGGGCTGACTGTTGCGAGGGCGCTGCCCTCGCGCTCCCGTCAACAGCATGAGGCTGGCGATGAGGAGGAAGGTCAGGGGTGTGCGGAGGTGATAGTTAATTGGAGGCTCCCGGGGTTGCGCGTGTGCAGATTTATGAAATAGGTCGCAAACTAATCCTCCTTGGGCTTTCTGCACACCCATTCAATAACAGAGTTTGATATTTTTGTGAGAAAGCGCTCAGAAATAAAGGCCCAGAAAGGAACAAGAATAACCGAAGTTGCAATCTTGATGAAAATACCCCAGTCCGTCATACTCCACACAAAAACAACGGAAGCGGCGATTAGAGTAATTAAAATAAGTATATTTGCGATAAAGTACTTCACAGGGATTCCTCCTTTAATTATTCAAAGGCACTGGATTACGATAAATAATGGTTTTGGGCGGCAGTGGTGGATTCACAGCATCTGGAGCATATGGGACAGGTATTCTCACATTGGCCCCTTTACCCAAAAGCCCCCAGCCAGCATACGGTGTATTTTTTCACTGCTGTCCGGTTATTAGTCAAACAATGTCAACTGGTTACAAGAATCGCCTTTTCCGTTTTCCTCTGGAGGCTCGATAAACAGCGATAAAATGTCCAGTTCCGGGAATCCAGTTCCGATCCAGTTCCGTCCAGTTCCGGGGACAGTTTACTTAATTCGGAGGAATCTACTAGTACTACAACGCCAGAAATACTGAAGGCGTACGGTTGAAGTTGACGATAACT
>CAYWFP010000015.1:0-53399 GCA_964457365.1 uncultured Planctomycetaceae bacterium | reverse complement strand
TGCAGAAGCCCATGACGCGTTCGACGCCGGCGCGGTTGTACCAGCTGCGGTCGAAGAGCACTATCTCCCCCGCTGCCGGCAAATGCGGCACGTAGCGCTGGAAGTACCACTGCGTCTTCTCGCGATCACTCGGCGTGCCCAGAGCAACGACGCGCACCACGCGCGGGTTGAGCTTGGCCATGATGCGCTTGATTACTCCGCCCTTGCCGGCCGCGTCACGCCCCTCGAAGAGGGCGATCACCTTCAGGCCTTGCCGGCGGATCCACTCCTGCAACTTCACCAGTTCGATCTGCAGCCGCTGGAGTTCCTTGTCGTAGAACTTGCCGTCGTATTTCGGCGGCGTCTGGGTTTCGGCGATGGAGCCGCGCGGCTTCTCGATGAATTCGCGGTCGGCGTCCTCGTCGTAGGAATCACGCAGATCCTCGAAATACTCCAGATCCGCGACATCCTCGACGGCTTGCGTGGCCACGCTGTCCTGCTGTGCGGAGACGCCGACGGAGGCGGGAGCGACCTTCTTTGCGGTCTTGCTCTTCTTCCCGGACTTCTTTTTGGTCGCGCGGGTTTTCTTCTCCGCGCCCTTCTTCTTGTCGTCCTTCTTCTTCGCCATAACCGACTCTCCCGTATCGGACGCATTTCGACTGGGCACGGAGAGCCATTATTCCCGCCCGCCGATTTTCACGCAAGTTAGCAAATGGTTCAGGTTTCCGGAGATGCTCCGCGTCGAAGGGCGGTCCAAGTCCGGCAAACAGGAATGTTTCATGTCTGCAAGTGCTCGCGGAGCTTGCGCGCCTCGGCCGGTGTGGCGATGAAGACCACATCCATGCTTTCGCCCAGAATCAGGCCGACATGGGGGTTGTAGATGTAGCTCGCTCCGGTTTCGTCGCGGGCGGCGACGAGGTGGACGTCGGCGATCTCGTGCAATTTCGCTTCTTGCAGGTTCTTCCCCGCCAGCGCGTGCCCCGGCGGAATGCGCACCTCCTCGAGACGATACCCCTCCTCGTCGCGCAGAAGCGTATCCATGAAGCCCAGCACCGCCGGGTTGAGCATCTCGCCCACCATGCGATGCGCGCCGATGAGGCTGTCGGTAACCACCGCATCGGCCCCGGCGCGCTTGAGCTTGTCGGCGTTGCGCTTGTCGACGCAGCGACTGACCAGGTGCAGTGTCGGGTTGAGTTGCCGCGCGGTGACGATACAGAGCAGATTATCCTTGTCCTGCCGCAGCACCGAGATCAGACCGCGAGCCTGCTGCACGCCCGCGCGCAGCAGATTCTCCTCATGGGCCGGATCGACCTGCATCCACGTGAGCGTATCCGCTTCCTTCATGCGTTCGGCCTGTTCGGCCGACAGATCCAGCAGCACGCACCGACGGCGTGTAAGGATCATCTCCGCGACCACGTGGCGGGCGACCTCTCCGCCACCGCCGCAGACGATGTAATGATTCGAGGGGAGCGTTTCGTTCATGCGGTTTCCGAATCGATGATGCCGGTCTTCTCTCAGAACTTGTATGTGTCGCGCCGGGCTACGTCAAGTCTTGAGACTGGTGCCGTCCGGAGAGGAGCGGATTTCGCGTTCTTCTTTCAAGTGTTTTTCAACCGGTAACGGAAAATCAGGTTTGCTTTCCGAATCGCTTACGACACGGTTAGAGATAATTCGAAGCAGGAAAAATCAGCGAGAATCGAAATATTCTTTGTCTTTGATTTTGTATGGCGACATCTTATCTTCTTATTCCATTGGGCATTACAGAACATTCGGAATGGCGGTCTCCGATAGGAGTCGGAAGAAACGAATTTGCTCAACGCTCTCCGTGGGTTATGAAGACAATAGGGGGAAGATGAATGGGTCTCTCCTTCAGCCGTTACTGCGTTTTGCCGGTAACGAATGAGTATTTCACAGCTTGCGCGAATTCGTTATCGGACTTAGGATGGTAAATGCAATTCTGCCCTCTCCCTGTTTGGTTGTGAGGTGCGGATGCGCATGACAAGGGGGAGAGGCAGCGAGCCTGCCGCAAAGGAGAATACGATGGATGCCAAACGTTGTGTCGGCTTCCTGGTCGGATGCCTGCTGGTGTTGAGCGTGCCCGCGCTGGCTGGCGAGATCCGGGTCAAGTTCGAGGAAGGCAAAGGGCCACCGCCGGCGGAACCGGGAATGGTCTGGTGCCTGGTCAAGATTCCTGCCACCTACAAGACCGTGACGAAGAAGGTCGTAACCCGTCCGGCCACGAACTATTACAAGACTATTCCCGCCAAGTACGAGTACCGCGACGTGCGCGTCAAGGTCGAGCCCGAGCGTCAACGGGCCGTTCCCACCGAGGCGCAGTTCCGCGTGCAGCGTGAACGCAAACTCGTCGAGGAGGAGCATTACGAATATCGCACTATCCCCGCCAAGTACGAGTGGGACGAGGAAGAGGTGATCATTACCTCCGCGCGTACCGAGGAGGTGCATGTGCCGGCTCAGTACAAGACCGTCACCGAGCAGATCGAGATCGAGCCCGCGCGGACCGAAATGAAAGAGATCGATTGCGATCCGGATATCGACGCCCCCGAAGACTGCTTCACCACCGTCAAGGTGCCGGCGAGGTACGAGACGATCACCAAGAAGGTGATGGTCTCGCCTGCACGTACCGAGACGCGCACTATCCCCGCGGTCACCAAACGCGTCCGGGTGAAGAAACTCGTCGAGAAGGCCCGCGTCGAGAAGGTGCTCATGCCGGCGAAATACGCCACCATCGACAAGCGCGTCGAGATCGAACCGTCGCGCCTGCGTTACGAGACCATCCCCGCGCGTTACGAGACGGTGCGCAAAAAGGTCGTTGTCGAGCCCGCGCGCAAGGAGCGAGTCGAGGTGCCCGCGCACTACGCCACGGTCAACCGCCAGGAGATCGTCCAGCCGGAGATGCTGGTCTGGCAGTTGACCCCGGAACCGCCGTTCCGCGAGACCATTGTCCGCAAAACGCCGCCGATCCCGAGCCAGCAGGAGGTCGCGCAGGTGGTCAGCAAGTACGGCAGCGTCCCCGGCGCCGGTGCGAGCGAAAAATAGCGCCGCGTTTTTTAATCCCGCGTTATCCTCCGCGCGCCGTCGGTTCTCAAAGCCGACGGCGCGTTTTTCATCCACCTCTGCCGCCCTCTCCGGCGCTTATGCACACCCTTTCCCGTTTCGCTTCGCGTAAAGACCGCTCCGTCATATTGTCGGCTTCTGGAAACCACTTTCATCCGCATCTTCAATCCTCATAATGCTTGGCGCGTACGGAAAAAGTTGAAATGCGCGCCGGTTCGACTGCATCGCCGCGGCGATCCGGTCGATATTCCCCACAGCGCCGGTTGTTTTTTTGGCTACGCGAAACGGAGATGTGGATGCGTCGAATTCTTGTTATGGCCGTGTTTGTTCTCTGCGTGTTGCTGCCGGGCGAGATTGGCTGTCCCGTTACACCGGACAAGCAACGCGTTGGCGCGACAATGGCGACTTATGGATCGTTGCCCAAGGGGGTATTGCTCGAGGGTGTGGCCGAAGGTTTCGAGTCGCTTCGGACACTTGCCTACGATCGCAGTAAAAACTGCCTGATCGTCAACGGTCGCGCGCGATATCCCTTGCCAGTGACGCGCGCACGCTTCCGCGAGATCGTGCTGGCGTTGCAGCGTGATGATCGTCTCGGTGTCTCCATCGTCCTCGGCGAGCGCGACATTGTCTACGGCGCGCTCGAAAAAGCCAGTTCCATCGCGCGGCATATGCGGCAGACCGACCTGTTTCTCATCGCGGTGGTCTTCGGTTGGATCGAGCGCCTGGGCGGCACATCGTTGCCGGCGGCGTACACGCCCCGCCAAGCCGAAGGCGGCCGCCCTACCGTCTGTTATCATACCTTCACCGACTATCGTTTTCGCAAGCTTGGCGATACCTACCGCCTCGCGAATGTGGATCTGCGCACCACGCTCGTCCCCATGGGTGCCGGGCGGGCCGCCGACGGCGGCTACGTGCCCGACTGGGAGGCGTTGCGGCAGAACCGGTTCGATCCGACGTATCGCGCCAATGCCGATCATGTCCAGCAGTACGAAGACGCCTACCTCCGCCTGCCGGCCGTGCGCCAGACCGCCCGATGCGGCGAGGCCGCGGCGGTGATCCGCTACCTCAAGCGAAGCGGCGTGAACCTGCGCGTCCTGGCGGCGGAGTTGCGCTGAAGTCTTGACTCGACTGCGCCCGGGTGCTGTCGTCGTGGCGGAAAGGTCGACCGCCGTGTCAACGCGCACACTTCTTCCCTTCACCGCTTTTGTCGGCCAGGAAACGATGCGTGCGGCGCTGGTGCTGGGCGCGGCCGTCGCTTTCTTCGACGTCGTGGTGCGGGCGATTCGGACGCGCGAGGGGTCGTGGGCGGGGCTTCTGGCCGCAATACTATCGCGACCGACGCGCGCGCGGCCTGGGAGATGAATTCGAACTCGTACCGCTGGTCGAATGGGAGATGCATCGGCGCTATCGCCGTGGCAATCTCGGCGAGCGCGGACAGCCTTGGGGCCTTTACGAGGTTCGTCGGCGCGAATCCCCCGCGGAGGTACAGGACACGGAGCCTTCGTTGTAGAAGACGTACAGCCCGTCCTTTCCGGGCGCGACGATATCCGGCAGGCCGTTGCCGGTCAGATCCGCCATGTCGAAGCAGATCCCCAGGCCCGTACTTACGCGCGGCGGGCCGTAGTCGATCACCTGCTTGACGAAATTCTCGCCGGTCCACTTGAAGTAGTAGATGCCGATATCGTCCTGCGCGCCCGGATCCTGGCCGCAGTGGGCGCGGTAGCGTTTGCCGGCGACCAGTTCCCCCGCGCCGTCGCCGTCGATATCGACCCAGCGCAGATCGTGATACTGTGAGTTGAACGGATCGATGGGATGGCGGAGCCACGAGCGCTTGCCGTTCTCGCGGCGTTGCTCCCACCAGTCGAGGCCGTAGGCGTGGCTCTGGCCGACGATCAGGTCGCGCAGACCGTTGCCGTTGACGTCCACCACCAGGATCGGCACGCTCGCCGAGCCCAGGTCCAGTTCCGGATGCCAGGTCCATTCTTCCGCGAACGGTTTTTCCGGCGCTTCGAGCCAGCCGCCGGCATAGACCAGGTCGGCCCGGCCGTAGCCGGCGATATCGCCGCAGCCCAGGCCGTGCCCCAGCGGCTCGGACCGGATCACGTGCTTGCGGAAGCCTCCCGCGCCGTCGCGCTTGTAGACCGCTTGCGGATGGCAGGGGCAGTTGGGCACGATCTCCACCTCGCCGTCGCCGTCGATGTCCCACGCGCGCGTCGTCTCGACGTTGCCGCACTTGTCGATGACATGCGCGGGCCAGGCCGCGCCGGCTTCTCCGGGATTCCGGTGCCAGCGCAGCGTCTCGCCGAACCAGCCGCCGGTGACGAAGTCGGTGTAGCCGTCGCCGTCGACGTCGACGGGGATGGTGGAGAAATCGTCGTAGTATTCCCCGAACGCGGGTACTTCGCCGATGGGGAAGCTTTCGCGGAAATCCGGCCCGCGGTACCAGTAGGCGCCGGAGACGATATCGGGGATGCCGTCGTTGTCGACGTCGAAGACCGCGGCGGATTCGTACCGTTCATCGGCGATCAGCACTTTACGGAATTTGAGCGACATGGTTTGCCTTTCTACGCGGAAGTCTGCGCATAACGCATGCGGATGTAATCGCGCGCGAAGACGATGTCCTCCAGCGCCTCGGCCGCCCCGCACGGCGGCGGGGCTTCCTCGCGGACGGCGGCGAGGAAGTTGCGCGCCTGCTGCAGCATCGCGTGCACGTGGGGCAACTGCGGTTCGATCGCGCGCGGCCCGCCGTCTTTCCCGGGGCCGAGGTCGCGGTAGTAGGTCACTTTGCCCGCACGGAACGATGCCAGCGGCGCCGGCAGGTCGAGGCGGATCCAGCCGTGTTTGAAGCAGATAAACGCCTGCTCCTGCCAGTCGACGGTGGTCTCGTACGGGCTCATCTCGATGGAGCAGGGAACGCCGCTCTCGCCGTGGCCGACCAGGAGCACGCCGGCCGGATCGGCGTAGGAAACCCGCCACGGCTCGCCCAACAGGTGCCGCACGAGGTTGACCTGGTGGATGTAGTAGTTGACGAAGGCTTCGTACTTCCCGCGCGTCTCGTCGTCGAAATCCGCCGCCGGCGGATCCCACTCCAGGCCCTCGGCTTGTCCCCAGTCGACCGTTCCCTTCTCCCCCGAAGCCGGGATCACCTCGGCGAAGCCGCCCTGGATCCATTCCCCCGGCGGCATCAGCACGCGCACGTACTGCAGCGGCCCCAGTTCCCGCGTCTTCTGCAGGCGGTCGATCTCGGCCTTGGCCCACATCGTTGCCGGATCGCTGCGCTTGTGATAACCGACCATCAGGAACGCGCCGTCGGCCGCCGCCGCGACAATGCGTTCGCCGACTTCCACCGCGCCGGCGATAGGCTTTTCGGAAAAGACCGGCACGCCCGTCGCCAGCAGCTCCGGCAGCAGCACGCCGTGTCGCGTGAACGGCTGTGCCGCGACGATGCCGTCGAGTTGCTCGGCCGCGAGCATCTCCTTGTGCGAGGGATAAGTATTGGCGATGCCGTAACGCTGCGCCACGCGCCGGGCGCGCTCCTTTTGGATCTCCGCCAGCGCCACGACTTCGCAGTCGGGGCAGATGACATAATTCTTGAGATGCGCGCACTGCCCCATATTGCCCGCGCCGACAAAGCCGATCTTCAACTTGGCACTCATGGCGATCTCCTGAATTCTTTCCTTGCACATAAATTGCTTGTTCTTTTTGGCAATATAGCCGTATATTATGGGAGTAAAATGGCTTTGATTGCTTTCTTTTGGCGAATATTGCTATGACGAACCAGCTCCGGTATATCGCCGTGGGGCATCTGGCGCCGCAGCCGCGCTGGTCGCTTCCCGCGCACGGCCATCCGTTCCACGAGCTCAGCGTCGTACTGCAGGGCCGGATGCACCTCCACATCGGCGGCGAGACGCTCGAGCCGACGGCGGGGGACCTGCTCTGGTATCCCGCCGGCACCGATCATGCCGAACGCAGCGACCGGCAGCAGCCGGTGGAGACGATCTTCGTGGCTTTCGCCTGGGAGAATCCGCCGCCGCTGCCGTACGTACAGCACGACCACGACGGGCGGACGGGTTTGATGTTGCGTTGGTTGCTGGAGATGCGAGAAAGCCTGCGTCCGGCGGAACACGCCAGCCGCCAGACGCTGCTTGCGGCCATCGTCTGCGAGTTCGTCCGGCTGGCCACGCGTGCGCGGGATCCGCTGGTCGAGGCGGCGCGTGCGTTCATGCGCGAGCGCCTCTCGCGGAAGCTGACCCTGGCGCAGATCGCCGAGGCCGCGGGCCTGAGCAAGTGCCATTTCCTGCGGGCGTACAAGGCCCGCACCGGGCGGACGCCGATGCAGGATCTGCGGTTGATGCGGCTGGCGGCGGCGCGGGAGTTGTTGATGACCACCGACGCGCCACTCAAGCGCATCGCGCCGCAGGCGGGACTCCGCGACGAGTATCACCTCGCGCGTCTGCTGCGCCGGCACTACCGCCTGACCGCGGGGCAGATCCGCGGGCGTTGATCAGTCGCACAGCCGCCAGGTGCGGCGGATGGCGTCCTTGTGGCAGACGCGGATGCATTCGCCGCAGTAGATGCATTCCGGGCCGCCGGCCTCCTTCTCCACGTCGAGCCCGACCGGGCAGAACTGGTCGCACCGGCCGCAGCGCACGCACTTGTCCTTGTCGACGACGATGCGCAGCAGCGCCGCGCGGTTGAAGAGGCCGTAGACCGCGCCGAGGGGGCAGAAGATGCGGCAGAACGGGCGCGAGACCAGCGCCATCAGCACCAGGAAGGCCACCAGGATGCCGATACGCAGCAGGCGCTCGCCGCCGATGATATAGACGGTCGCCTTGTCCTCGGGGGAGGACCCGCTCAGGAGCGCCGGGACCATTGCCGTCAGCGTGCCGTTGGGGCAGTACTTGCAGTAGTAGTAGCCGTATTCCTGCTCGATCGCGCTCTGCGGCGAGGTGAGGAGGAATTCGCCCTGGTCGAGCAGGTTGGCGACCTCGAAGGTCGGCGCCTTGACGGTCTCGCCGGGCGGGATGGTCAGGCCCGGGAAGACCTGCTCGATGCGCTCGATCTCCTCGTCGTTTTCCTGATCCAGGAAGATCCCTTCGAGCGTGACGCCCTCCAGCGGCTTGTCCCCGAGATTGGTCAACTCCACGTCGACGGTGATCATCCCGCCGCCGCCGGCGTTGACCGTGGGCGTGCCGACCTTGAGCGGGGCGTTGGCGAGGGTGAAGCCGCTCCGCAGCGGCAGGCCGACCACCAATAGCGCCAGCGCCAGATATTTCCCCCAGCGCAGGAACTTCGGCAGGTCGATCTTGCGCGCGGGGATGCGGTAGAGCCCGTCCTGCAGCAGGCCGAACGGGCAGGCGTAGCCGCAGACGAGCCGACCCAGCACCACCCCCACCGCGAGCATCGAGCCGATGGCGAAAGCCGGCAGCGTGCGCAGCCCCAACCCGAAGGAGGCGGTGCCGATGGGACAGGCGCAGGTGGCCCAGGCGCAGCCGTGACAGTTGAAGCCGGGCGCGCAGACGCTGCGCAGGCTCAGGCCGAAGAGCTTCAGGTTCAGCAGCACCGCGGCGACGATCATGGTATAATTCCGCACGCTGCGGAAAAACGGCGGTAAACGCATGCTCGCTCCAGGTCGGCGAATACGGGCTGCAGAGGCCGCGCGCCGCGCGGCCGGGTCGGGTTATTTTCAGGTCTTGCAGTCTTTGACGCTGACCGCCTCGGGCTGGAGGCTGTAGGCGTCGTAGAGTCTGCCGTCGCGGCGGACGTATCCGTCGTAGCTGGATCCCTCGACGAAGGCCGGGCCGGCGATCGATTCCGACTCGCCGGTGGTCAGCGACGCCACGACGTGGTGCTCGAAGAATATCCCGTAGGCGAGTACGCCCATGCAGGCAGCTACCAGCAGCAGGCGCGGCGCGATCTTGAGGTTCACGGTGTCGGCTCCTGATTCCCCTCGTCGCTTCCATTCTCTACGAGAATCCGCCCTTCGTCAATACGCTTGGTCATCCCCTCGGCGTCGAACCGGTCCAGCAGTGCCACGGCGAGGTTGCGACTGGCGCCGGTGGCCTCGCGGAACCGCGGCAAATCGACCACATCGATCTTCTCGAAGAGAGCGCGCACAATTCGTTCGCATTCGTCCAGCACATCGGCCGCGACAAGATTCACCCCGACCTGGCGGAGCCGCCCCTCCTCGGCCAGCAGCCGCGTCAGTCGTTTCATCTCGGCTGCGGGAATCCCGAGATCCTTCATCAGATTGCCCCGTGCCGGCGCCTGGATGCCGCCGGACTCGACCCGCTCCAGGATCGCTTCGCGCCAGTCCATCTGTTTCTGGCTCAACGCCGGAGCGTAGTCTTTCAAAGCCAGTCGGCCGTGACGAACCACGATGCCGCCGTCGTCGCATAGGATTCTGCTCAACGGCTTGAACGCCTCGGTGCCGAGGCCGAAACGCCGGCAGACCAACTTCGGTTCCATACCCCAGGCATACGGATGCGCCGCGTGGTAACGCGCTAGGTCCTTCAGCATGCCGCCACGGAGTTGCTCCGTGCGCGCGGCGACCACCCAGCCGGTGCCGCCGAGAGGCAGCAGGAGCCCCGACGCTTCGGCCACGGCGAGATGTCGCGATGCCTCGTCCCCGACGGAGTGCGTCAGCTTCAAGGCTTCTTCCCGGCCCAGAATTATCGACGAGCCGGCCAGCGCCGTCGCGGCGAAGTAATTGCCGCCCTGACAGGCCGAAAGGGCGTCCTGCAGCCGCTGGCGCAATCCCGGTTCGGAATGACGGATTCGTTTGACGCCAACCGCCAGCACCACCCCGCCGGCGACGGTATCCACCGGTGAAAGCGTGCGCAGGACATAGCGGTCCCCGGCGGCCAGGCAGTGCGGATGCTCGAGCTTGAGATGGGCGAACGCTTCGCCCAGGGGCGGCAACTCGTCGGCGTCGATCAGCTTCATCCGTGCCTGGCAGGAGAACGTGCCGCTGTGGAAGAAGGCCGGCTGCAGGCGCTTGAGCTTGACACCGTCGGCGACATTGCGAACATGGACCACCGCTTCGGTCGCTGCCTCGTAGACGCCCGGCGCCGACAGCGTCATGCCGCGTTTCGCCGCCTCGGCGTTCAGATCGCGCAGGTTGATCGCCGCGCAAGCGCCGGCGAGCGCCTCTTCGGTATCGAGTTTATAACTTTGAATGGCGCGTACCGGATAATCCTCGCCGCCGGGCAGAAGCGTCAGCCCGTCGCCCGCGCGGCAACGACCGGAGACGGGGACGCCGGTGACCACGGTGCCGTAACCCTTGACCGTGAAGACGCGTTCGACATGCATGCGAAAGCTTCGCGGATCGGGCTGCGTTTCGACCGCACCGACCATTTCTTGCAGGGTCTGGCGGACCTCGTTGATGCCGGCGAAGGTGGTGTTGCTGACCGGGACGATCGGGGCGCCGGGAAAGCCGGCACGCGCCAGGAAGTCCGCCACCTCTTCGCATACCAATTCGACCATCTCTTGGTCGACAAGGTCGACCTTGGTGACGGCGGCCATCACCTTCGGCGTGCGCAGGAGGGAGACGATGCGCAGGTGCTCGATGGTCTGCGGCATCATCCCGTCGTCGGCGGCGACGACGAGCATGAGGATGTCGATGGAGGCCGCGCCGGCGACCATGTTGCGGACGAAATCCTCGTGGCCGGGGACGTCGACGATCCCCGCGAGGCGGTTGCCCGCGAAACGACACGGCGCGAAGCCCAGGTCGATGGTCAGTCCGCGCGCCTTCTCCTCGCGCAGGCGGTCGGTGTCGCAGCCGGTGAGCAGCTTCACCAGCGAGGTTTTGCCGTGGTCGACATGGCCGGCGGTGCCGATCATGACTGGCACGATCGCGGGCGCGACCTCGCGGGCGTTCATGCCCCGCTCCCGGCCGCGCGCCGGATCGCGTCGACCAGCGCCTCGCGGTCGCCCTCCAGCAGCGTGCGCATATCGCAGCAGAGCGCCTCGTCGCGCAGCCGGCCGAAGACGCTCGGCACCTGCAGGCGCAGCTTTCGCGCAAGTCCCTCGAGCGTTCGGCCTTCGCGCGGGTTGAGCGTTACCGCGCTCGTCGGCACGCCTTCGTCCGGCAGCGAGCCGCTGCCGATGTAGCTCAGGTCGTCCTCCACGGCGACGTCGATGCCTTCCAGGCCGCGCAACGCGTCGGCGACCGCCTCGGCCTCCGCGCGCAAGTCTTCGCGCGATCTGCTCAGCATGCGGTAGAAGGGGATGGCTTCGCGGAAGGTGTCGTTGACGAAGTGCGGCAGCGTCGCCTCGAGTCCGGCCAGCGTCAGCTTGTCGACGCGGAACATGCGGGCGAACGGGTTCTTGCGGATGCGCGCGATCGTCTCGACGTTGCCGCAGACGATGCCCGATTGCGGCCCGCCGATCAGCTTGTCGCCGCTGAAGCAGACCACGTCCGCGCCGGCCGCGAGGCTGTCGCCGACCAGCGGCTCGTCGGGAAGACCCCATTCCGAGAGCGGCGCCAGCGCGCCGCTGCCCAGGTCGTCGATCATCGGCAGGCCGTAGCGTTTCGCCAGGAGCGCCAGCTCACGGATCGAGGGCGTGCCGCTGAAGCCGCGGACGCGGTAGTTGCTCGTGTGCACGTGGATCAGCGCGCCGACGGTCTCGTCGATGGCGGCCTCGTAGTCCCGGAGGTGGGTGCGGTTGGTCGTGCCGACCTCGCGCATTACCGCGCCGCTGCGGTCCATCACGTCGGGCATGCGGAAGGCGCCGCCGATCTCGATCAACTGCCCGCGGCTGATGATCACGCCCTTGCCCTCGGCGAGCGCGTTCAGGATCAACATCGTCGCCGCGGCGTTGTTGTTGACCACGGTCGCGGCCTCGCAGCCGGTCAGCGCGCGCAGCATCTGCTCGACCGCTTCCTCGCGGAGATTCCGCTTGCCCGTCTCGAGACTCGTTTGCAGGACGGTGTACCGCCCCGCCGCCCGCATCGCCGCCAGAGCTTCGTCGCAGAGCGGTGCGCGTCCGAGCCCGGTGTGGAGGAGGATTCCCGTGGCGTTGATAACCCGTCGCGCGGCCGGATCAAGCCGCCGCCGCAGTTGCCTCGCGGCCAGGTCCAGCAGCGCCGCGGCATCGGTGCATGCCTCGCGCCCATCGCGGCGGCGGCGGCGCGCCTCGTCGATCACTGCGCGGAGGGCCAGCTTGACCATGCCCGCGCCGTAGCGTTTCTGCAGCGCGCGCGCGGCCGGTACTCTCAGCAGTTCGCCCAGCGCCGGCAGCATGCGCAAGGCCCGGCGTGTCGCTTCGTCCATCTTCGGTCCGTCGTAGCAAATGGCGGAGGCGCATGGGAATCGAACCCACCCGGGACGTTGTCCGCCCCGCAACGGTTTTGAAGACCGCGCGCGCCACCAGGCACGGTCCGCCTCCGTTATCCTTCCTTGGCCAACGTGTTGTAGAACATCGCCACCGAGGCGCCGCCGAACGAGACCCCGAGCGCCGCGGCCTCGGCGATCTCCGCCTCGCTCGCGCCGGCTTCGCGCAAGCCCTTGGTGTGGACCTTGACGCAGGGCTCGCACTTGGTCGCCACCGACAAGGCCAGCGCGATCAGCTTCTTCTGCTTCGCGTCCAATGCGCCCGGCCGGTTGACCGCGCCCATGTATTGTTCGAATGCCGCCGCCGAATCGTCCGGCAGCGGCACGAGGAAGCTCTCCCGCTGCGCGGCCGGTGCCGGCGTCGATTCTTCCGCTTCGGGCGGATTGGCGCAGCAGGCGGTTTCTGCCGGCGGCGTGGCGCAGCAGCTCTCATCCGTCTTCGGCGGCTCGCCGCAGCAACAGGAAGAGGACGAAGCAGAAGGAGAAGCCACGGTCATGGCAACCGGTGTCGGCCTGCGGGTTGACCAGTCGGCGGCGCCTTTCGTCGTCAGTCGAATCAGGCCGTCCTCCCGCTCGCCGGTGACGCGGCCGATGATGCGTGCGGCGTCGACGCCGTCGGCATGGAGCATCGCCAGGTAACGTTCGGCCTGTTCGGGCGGCAGGAAGACCAGCAGCCCCCCGCTGGTTTCCGGGCAGAAGCAGACGCTCCGCTGGGCCTCGGTCAGGCCGGTGAAGTCCAGCAGTTCAGTCGCTACCGCCTCGCGGTTGCGCTCCACCGCCCCGGGCAACACCTCCTGGCACGCCAGGTCCTGTACCTCGGGAAACAGCGGCAGCGCGTCGAAGTCGACCGTCACCTCGACATTGCTGTTGCGTACCACTTCGGCCATGTGCCCCAGCAGCGAGAAGCCGGTGACGTCGGTGGCCGCGTGCGCGTCGTATTCGTTCAGCGCCAGCCCCGCGGTCTTGTTCAGCGCGCTCATCGACGCGGCGATGCGTTCCACCGCTTCGGCGCCGGCGCGGCCGATCTGCGCGGCGAAGGCTACCAGCCCCACGCCCAGTGGTTTGGTCAAAACGACGGCGTCGCCGGGGCGTGCGCCGCGGTTGGTGACGACGTCCTCTTTGCGCGCGCGACCGACGACGGCGAAGCCGAACTTGATCTCCGCGTCGTTGATGCTGTGGCCGCCGACGACGCTGATGCCGGCCTCGGCGAGTTTGTCGATGCCACCGCGAAGCATCGCCTTCAGCGGCTCCTCCGGCAAGAGCCGGATCGGGTAGCCGACCACCGAGAGTGCCGCTTCCGGCGTCGCGCCCATGGCGTAGACGTCGCTGACGCTGTTGGCCGCGGCGATCTGTCCGAAGGTGTACGGATCGTCCACCGACGGGGCGAAGACGTCGACGGTCAGAATGCCGACCGCCCCGTCACCGCGGTCGAGGACCGCCGCGTCGTCGCCGGCGCTGCGGCCGACCAGCACGCGCGGATCGTCGATCTCCGGCAGGCCCGCGAGCACCGAGAGCAGGTCCTTCTTTCCGATTTTGCTCGCGCAGCCGGCGCTGCGGACGTGCTCGGTCAGCCGCACCGGCCCCTCGTGGCGCGGCAGGCGCTCGCCGGCGCACTCGCAGACGTTCATCTCCTTGAACAACGGGCATGGACACGGCTTCTGCGGATCGCAGACGCAATGCCCAAGCGCGATCGACCGCGCCATGATCCGCTTGCGTTTCTGCATCTGTTCGGGTGTCAACGTAGTCTCCCTGTCGCGTGCCGAAAGGCTCCGGTCTCGCCGAAACGAAGAGACGGGAGGCCGTATGACCTCCCGTCCGCACGCGCCGTATGGCGAGGTCTACATCTCGACAACCTCGACGCCGTCGATGTCACCGAGATACTTGATCTTGGCCGAAACCTTGATCCGGCACTTTCCTTCGACCGGTCCTTTCTTGGAGGGTATTCCGCCGGAATACCCGCAGAGTTCGCCCCCTCAGCCGGTCTCGAATGAGCCCATCGAGTAGTCATTTTTGCCGTCAACGTAGGCGACGTTGGGCGTGCCGACGAATTCCCAGCCGACCAGCCGTTCGCCGCTTCTGCTCCAGAGTTCGATCGACAAGGGGCTGATGGCGATGTGGCCGGCGCGTCGGGTATCTTTCTCGACCTTGAATTTGAAAAAGAGATCCCCGAGCATCTCCGCTTCGGCGGTATCCTTCTTGGTGGTTTTCAGCGAGGTACTGTTGCCCTCGGGAACCACCACCAACGCCGCGACCTTCTCTTCCTTCTTGTTGACGAGGATGCCGTACAGAGGCTTGTAGGTTCCGGGCTTGACCGCCAGCTTGGTCCGCTTGCCCTCGGCGATGAAAGCGCAGTCGCCCGTTGCGTTGATAAAAGCCATCTCCGCCTCGATGCCTTTGGGCGGATCCATCTGGATCTGGATCTCGTGCGGGGCGCCCTCGGGGACCTCGAGGTAGCGGATTTCCGAACCGTCGGGCTTCATCTCGATCAGCTTGTAGACCGCGCGGCGTGAAGGGATATATTCCGTCAGCGGTGCGTAGAGGTAGTTCCCGCCGGCGGAATAGGTGTCTTCTCCGAGGACGTACTTGCCGTCGAGGTTGTCGTCGTAGAGCAGCACCTTGGCGGAGCCCATGCGTCCGTAGCTGTACCCGCCGGCGCGATAGTAGACGTAGACGTCGTCACCGTAGCGACGCTGGACCGGAAAGGCCAGGGCGTAGTCCTGGTCATCGCCGATCTCGAACTCGACCGTCTTGAAGCCGGCGTCCTCGGCATCCAGATCGTCGTCTTTGTCGCCGATGAAGACTTCCTTCACGGTAAAGCCGCAGTCGAGGTCGCCGATGCGGAAGGTGTGTTTGCCGGCGCCTTTCTTGAAGACTCCCTTATTGGCTCCGGCGACCGCGCCGTTATGGAGCACGGAACTGTCGTAGAGAACAATCCCGCCGCGGTAGGTCTTGGCCTCGGGGATATCGGATTTGGAGATCGTCAGCCATGGTTCCTTGATCTCCTTGAAACGGCACTTGCTCGACTCTTCCCCCGCGTGCGATAAAACGGCACAACATCCTGCAAACGCCACGAAAAAGACGAGCTTCTGCCACGATCTTCTCGTCATACTGCTTCTCCGGAATCTGGAGAAATCATCAACCCCCACGCAGCATATTTTTTCATACGCTTCCTCGCATTGCAAACACTTTTCACCGGCAACTCTTCGTTTTTCGCAATGGGCACATAGCGGTGGCGGTCCCGCCGCCGTCTCATATGCATGGTCGCACCAGCGCGATAAAAGCCTCCGCCACCATCGGGTCGTAATGCTTCTCTGAGAGTTCGACCAGTTCGTCCAGCAGCTTGCACGGATTTTTCGGCGTTTTCGCCGGCCGCCGGCTGGTGGCCGCGTCGAAGGAGTCGACCACGCGCAGGATGCGTGCGAAGATATGGATCTCTCCGGCGTTCAGGTGGTTATAGCCGCTGCCGTCGATGTTCTCGTGGTGTCCGCGAATACCCTGCAGCGCTTCGGCATTGAGTTGCTTCGACAAGAGCAGATCGTAAGCCACCTGCGGGTGTTCGCGGATACGCTCCCAGGTCTTGTCGTCGAGGTTGTAGACTTTCTGTTCGTTGACGATGCCGAGCATACGCACCTTGCCCAGATCGTGCAGCAGGCCCGCCACGCCCAGCAGGGTCAGGTCGAGGTGATCGTTCTCCAGGCCGTCCGCGCAGGCCACGTGCGTATCGCGCAGTCCGCCGCGGAGACGCGCCCGCAGGGCCGGGT
Source organism: uncultured Planctomycetaceae bacterium (assembly GCA_964457365.1). Taxonomy (GTDB): domain Bacteria; phylum Planctomycetota; class SZUA-567; order SZUA-567; family SZUA-567; genus CAYWFP01. The sequence continues at coordinate 37,249 of CAYWFP010000015.1, read as the reverse complement.
CGCTCCCGGCCAGGCACGTGCCGAGGTAGGCCGCGTTGAGGCTGTGGCGAAAGAGGTACGGATCGTCGGAATCCAGCAGGTCCAGATAGAGCGCCGTCCGCGGGTCGCGTGCGATCGTCGCTACCAGTCCTTCGACTGCCCGATGGATGCGCGCGAGCATGCTCGCGGAGATGTCCACGGGCTTGTCGAACTGAACCTGGTTCATCACCTGGTTGGCCATCAGGCTGAAGGTGTGTTTCAACCGCAGCCGCGAGCGCTGGATCTCGGTCTTGCGGTGCGCCCGGCGGTAGTCATTCGTTTCCAGCGCCACGGCATCGAGCGGCGCGGGCGTGAGGTAGAGGTGCTCCACGCCGCGCGCGCTCAGCCGGCCCGTCGCTTCCTCGTCGACGCGATCGTTGCGCCGAAAGATCGGTTTGTCGGTCACCGGGTCGAAGACGTCGTGGGCGAAGAACCAACCCTGTCGTTCTACGGCGCCGGCGGGATCATGCTCTTCGAGGATCGGCATTCGAACTCCCTGTATCTGCAAAACAATCTTCCACTGTAGCGAGGATGTAGACTGTGGGCGAATGAGAAACTTGTCAGGATTGTCTTTCTCCACTGTCGATGCGTCGGGGGCAAGCGACGCTTTCGCGACACTGTCCGGCAAGATCCGGTTCCCCGACGCGTCCCGTTCGAGGCAGAAACCGCTTGCCCTTTTGGCGTTTGCCGAGTAGATTGCGGGGGCAATCGTATCGGGCGCAAGATTCAGGGCTTTCCTGCCATGGAAAACACGGTCGTCGACAAGGTTTACGCACTCAAACAGATGATCGGCAAGGGCGGCATGGCCGAAGTATACCTCGCCGAGGTCGATCTCGCCCATTTCGATTACGGCCTCCTGTATGCCTACACCCAGGTCCACGGCCAGACCCATACCGAGCGGCGCAAGAAGGCCGAGGAACTCTGCAGCAAGCTCTCGGGCAAGAAGCTCGATCCGGGCACCATTCGCGCTATTCTCGAGGCCCACGACATTCCGTTGCCCGATCACACCGTCGCCGTCAAGCTGGCCAAGACCGAGGCCGACAAACTCCGTTTCGAGGCCGAGTGGAAAAATCTTCTCTGCCTCAACCACGACAACGTCATCAAGGTCTACGGCGGCGGTGCGCACGGTGACCGCCAATATTACTCCATGCAATACATCGACAACATCATCAGCCCTGAAACCCTCGTCAACGAGCTCGCCCTGGCGCAGAAGCTCGATATCGTCACCCAGGGCGGGCGGGGGCTGGGCTACCTTCACCGCAACGGCATCGTCCACCGCGACGTCAAGCTCGACAACCTCGTCACCCGGCGCGGCAAGGACGACAAGCTCGAGGTCAAAATCGCCGATCTGGGCATCGCCAAGAACGTCGACGACGAGATGGATCTCACCGTCACCAACACCTTCATGGGCACGCCCAGCTACATGGCCCCCGAGCAGTTCTCTTCGGCCAAGAGCGTCGACCGCCAGGCCGACATCTATTCTTTGGGCGCGGTGCTCTATACCCTCATTACCGGCGTGCGGCCCTACCACGAGAAGGAGACGGTTTACGAGTTGATCCACGCGGTGGGGCGTGGCGAGCCGCCGACGCCGTCCAACCGCGTCCGCCCGGATATTCCCGAAGCGCTGGCGTTGATCATCCAGTGCGCCATGGCCTGGGTGCGCGAGGACCGGTACCTGACGATGGAGGAACTCGTCCAGGACCTGGAGATGCTCGGTCACGAACTCGGCGGCGATCCCTCGGCTACCAGCGAGGGACAGTACATGTTCGAGAAGTACACTCGCCGCCCGCCGCCGGACGCGCCGGCGCCTCCCCCCGTCAGCAGCGACACGCCGCCGACGGCGGTCATCGCCACCGAGACGCCGACGATCATCACCCGCGAGGAGCAGAAGTCCGAACCCGAACCGCCGCGGCGGCCCTCCGAGCGTCGGGTCCAGACCGACCGCGTCGACACGCAGATGATGACCGGCCCGCAGCAGGTCGAGGCCGATTACACCTTCTCCACCTTCGCGCACGACATGGCCAAGTACCTCGGTTCCCCGAAGCGCGAACAAGTCTTGAAGGCCATCGCCAATGCCTCCGAGGCGGAGATGAAGGTGGCGGTGAAGAAGATGATCCCGCTCTTTGCGCGCGAGAACCGATCGGATATCGCCTGGAAATGCGTGCAGAAAGCCTACATCGTCGGCCCGCCGCCGGTGCGCACCTTCTGTCTGCAGCTTCTGCCCGAGCTTCTCGAGACCGACCGCGAGATCGTGATTCTGCAGAAATTGCTCGGCGACCCGGAAGCCTCCGTCCGCTGCCTGGTCCTGGCGCGGCTCTCGGCGCTGAAAGCCGAGTCCGCGGCACCGTTGATGGCGCGCTTCCTGAACGACCCGGAGGAGCGCGTCCAGGCCGCGGTGCTGAAGGCGCTCGAGCCGTTTCCGCTCTTGCGGATCATCGAGCCGGTGACGCAGTTCTGCGTGCGCCGCCAGTTGTCGCTGCCGGAGTCGGTGCGCAAACGCCTCAAGACCGAGACGCCGCAGATCCAGTCCGAGGCCTTGAACCGTCTGGCCAAGCACGGCAACGCCCAGGTCCGCGTCCGCGTCACGCGCCTCTTGGCGGAGATCCCCGGGACGTTGTCGACGAACCTGCTGAACGCCCTGCTGCACGACCGGCACCCGCTGGTCCGGGCCGAGGCCGCGCGCGCCATCGGCGCCTGCCAGAACAAGAAGCTGCTGGAGGCGATGTTCCAGGCGCTCGCCGACGCCAACAGCATCGCGCAGGAAGGGGTGATCGAAGGGCTGATGCGGTTTCCGCTGACCCCGGCGGCGGCGGTGTTGCTGGAGTCCTTGGGGCGGCGGCAGACGCGCATCAACGGCGACATCATCCGCTTTCTCTGGCACCTCAACGGCGACCCGCATGCCGTGCGTGCCCAACTCGAGGGCATGCGCGCACTGCCGGAAACCCCGCGCAAGTGTCTCTACCTGCTGCTGACGCACGCCCTGGCCGACGGCTCGCTGGAGGAGATACTCGCGTTGTTGCAGAGCGCCGAGGACGGGGATCGGCGCGCGGGGGCACAGAAAGCGTTGGCTGCGATCAAGGCCGCCTACCAGCGCCGCCACAAGCCGCCGTCGCGGAACGCGACGCCGTGAGTGCGACCCTCACCCTTTCTCGATCTCGTATTTCCGCGTCGACTCCGCGTCGGCACGCTTCTTGACCGTGCGGCGGTCGAGCTGCAGCTTGCGCGCGGCGTCCTCGATGCTTTCGCTCTGGCCGACGACGAGCGTGACGTAGCGATTGAGAAGTTCGTCCGCTGTGAGTCTGCCGGCGGCGGCGTCGCGGGCGAGTTGTTCCCGCGGGTCGAGCGACGGGCGGGCGAGCGGGCGGTAGTCGCGGCGGATCAGGACGTTGCGGACGCATTGTTCGAGCTCGCGGATATTTCCCGGCCAGTCGTAGTCGGCGCCGAGGTTGGCCAGGATCCACGCTTCTACTTCCGCGCAGAGGTTTTCCGCGCCCTCGTCGCCGACGATACGTCGGAGGATGTGGCGGATGAAGTGGGTCAACTCGCCCGGCGTGTCGCGAAGTTGTTCGTTCAGCGACGGCGTGACGATCATGTCCGAACAAAGACGGTAATACAGGTCGGTGCGGAAACGCCCCGCGCGCACCTCGACCGGAATGTCGCGGTTGGTCGCGGCGATGATCTTGCCGGCGAAGGCGCGGTGCGTGCGCTCGCCGATGCGTTGGAACGACCGATTCTGCAGCAGCCGCAGCAGCTTGACCTGAATGCCCATGTCCAGCTCGCCGATCTCGTCCAGAAAGACCGAACCCAACGCGCCGCAGCGTTCGAGCCAGCCCTCGCGGTCCTCCACCGCGCCGGTGAAGCTGCCGCGGCGATGGCCGAAAAGCTCCGACTCGATCAGCGCCGGCGCCATGGCCGAGAGGTTCAGCGCGTGGAACTGCAGGCTGAAGTTGGCGACGAAAGTCTCGGTTCCGGCGTCGAACGGGATGTAGCGCGACATGCCGATGGCGCGAGCGACAAGATCCTTGCCGGTGCCGCTGGGGCCGGCGATAAGGGTGGTGAAATCCGCCATGCGGTCGAAGAGATACTCGTGGTAGCGGCGCATGTCGCGGGTGAAAGCCGACTGCCATACCGCCGCGCGCAGTTTCGCCGCCGGCAGTGATCGGCCGAAGATGTAATTGTAGATATGGTGCCAGGTGCGGCGGACATGGAAGAGGCAGGCGAAGGCGTGCGGCAAATCCTGCAGCAGCGTCAGGTTGATCGCGCCGCCGCAGGTGTAGTGTGCCGCTTCGTCGCGAAAGCGGCGGTAGTAGCGCAGCGGCTTGCTCTTGCCGTCGTGGGTCAATTGCGCGCGGATCGTTTCCTCGAAGTCGCGGACATAGCGCCGGTAGAACAGATACGTCAGCAAGCCTTCGTAGCGCCGGTACTCGTCATCGCTGCCGCGCTTGCCTTCCGCCAGCCTCTGTCGTACCGCGTCGGCCAGTGCCTGCGCTCTCTGCAGCACCCGGCGGACATTGGGCCGCTCCTCGGCCTGTGAATCGCTTTTCAAGCTCCAGACCGTGTCGTCTTCGTCGAACTCATCGCCCAGCGCCTCTTGCTCGAAGGCGATGCGTTCGGGAAGAAAGGGGTTGGAGTAGGTGATGTTCGCCACGGAGTTGGAGAACTCGGCCTCGCAACCGGTCAATAAACCCAATGTTTCGCCCTTCGCGCCAATCCCTCAACGGCATGACATATCTTGCCTGGTGCCTGACATTCAATGTATGACCGTGGCGTCAAAAGCGCGAGCAAAAAACCGATGTCGATAGCGCATCTTGTTTTTTGAAAGGATGTTGCGATTTTATTTTGCCGCTGGCACTGCAATGGTTATGTCGTCGTCGACGCGAAGAAGGGCGAGTTGGCGAAGCAATCGGAAAAGACGGAAGCGGCTATGTCAGAGAAGGAGAGGTCATGGTTTTCCGCAATTGTTCTGTGATGCATTGCGCATTCTTCATGCTGCTGGGCGGGATGTTGCCGGCAAGTTCGGGCTGCGTGCTGAGCCGGAAGGTCCGAAATGTCGGCCTGCGGCAGGAAGAGCCGCGTTTCGACGGTACTGCGTTTGCGCCTCTGGTGGAGGCGTATGCCGATCCGGAACATCGTCGGCTGCAGTTGAAATACCGCGTGCTGGTCGGGAAGCAGCAGCAGACGCGCTGGCTCTGCCTCGGCCGCGACCAAGTGGCGCGACTGGTCGAGCGGATGGAGCAAGAGGGCGGCGTCTATATCGAACAGGGCGTGGAGCACAACCGCATCGTTATCGACGACGAGGCCCTCGCGCGTTTCGTCCATGCCCGGCCGCGTTGGGACGTGCGCGATATGCGGCGGCTGACGCCGTACCCGCATGTCGAATCGTGCGAACTGCGCGCCGCCCCGCACCTGGCCGTCGGCAAACGCGACGTCGAGGGCAGGGCATACCCGGTGGTGGTCTTCCCGATGGAGATGGCCGCGACGCAGCAGCCCGACCGCGTGGTTGTGGCCTTCCCGTTCGAGCGGACCTACCGCACGACCGGCGGAACAGCCGCGCAGGTCTTGCTCCCGGCCGCGGCGGTGGCGGACGTGGTGGTCACGCCGGCGGTGTATCTCAAGGAATGGGTCGTCTTCTTGCATTCCTTCGAGTGAATACACGGCTGAAGTACGCGAGGACAGGCAAACATGACTCGATCGAGGAGAAGACGAATGCGAACGCTGCTGGGATTTGTGATCGTGGTTTCGATAGCGCTGCCGGCACGGGCCAATGTGGGGGCTTTTTTCGGCAGCGGTCACACGCTGGCGCTGGTCAAGACCGAGGCCGTGCAACTTCGCAAGGAGAAGGTGATCATCACCCCCGGACGCGGGCGGCGGCTCTTCGGTGGCAACCATCTCGCCGGGCTGGACGTCGCCGAGTACGAGTGCACCTTTGTTCTGCGCAACCTGAAGCAGGCGCCGGTGACTATCCAGGTCGGATTTCCCCTTAACGCCACGTTCCTGTCCTACCCGGAGCAGGTGGACAAGCTCGAGCCGGGCGAACTGGTGCGCTATTTCCGCTTCATGGTCCAGGACGGGGAGAGGGGGCTCGATCCGCGTTTCCAGCCTCGCGACGGCAAGGGGGAATACAAATACCTCTTTCTCTGGAATATGACCTTCGCGCCGGGAGAAGAGCGGGAGATTGTCGTCAGCTATGTGATGCCGCTTCTGTTCGGTCCGGGCGTTCTGACGCGCGAGATGAACGAGAGATACGCCGCGAAATGGCATCGTGCTTTGCAAAAAGGCTACAGCGAGTGCATCTACTACGTCACCTCGACCGGCAGGAGTTGGGCCGGCGTCATCGAGGAGGCGGAGTTCCGCATCGATAGCAAGGCGTTCGAGCAATACCTCAAGCAACGGCCGGTGGTCGAATTCATCCCGCCCGAGGCGCCGCCGGACGCGAAGGAACAGATCCTGGCGGAGTGTCCGGTATGGCGGCCTTGTCTCTTCCGCAACTGTCAGCCACGAGGGTGGAGAGCCGGCAAGGATGATATGCTGGTGCTGAAGAAGACGAACTACGAGCCGGAGGAGGATCTTCTAATCTCCTTCTGTATGCCGCCCTTTCCACAGAAGATTGGAGATGCGCGGCGTTTGCTGGACTGGTTGTGGCAGTACGAGTTCACCGACGACGATCGCGGCGACCTGGCCGATATCCTGCGCGAGTTCAACGGCGAGAAGACCGGCAACAAGCGCATCGGGTCTTTTCTGAGGAACCAGTATTGGTATGGGCAGCCACCGTTGCAGTCGGTGCCGGCAGAGGTGATCGCGTTCGTGGAGAACGGCGGCTGAACGCAGGTGGCGGCGGTCGGAAGAAAACGTCGCCGCGTTGCCTTGGAGTGACTGTCGCCAAAGGAGGGAGCCCGATGGTATTCCCGTTCCTGCTGCTGATTATGGAGGTTTTGTATCTCGACTGGCTCGACCGGCGGGGAGAGGACGAATCGGCGCCGGGGAAGGAGAAGCGATGAACGCGCTACGCTGGCGCTTGCGGCGGCGGTTCACGCTGGCGAAAGTGATCGTCTATGCCGGCGGCTGGCTGGTCCTGATCGGTGCGGGCATTCTGCGGCGGCGGTGGCGCTGCCTGCGCGTCTGGCTGACGGTCATTCTCTGTGGCAACGCGTGGGTGCTGACATGGCCGGCGCTGGCGATCCGCAACCGTGAACGCCTGGTACGACTGCATGTCGCGCAAATCGAGAAGCGGATTGTGGACGACCCGAACGTGCGTTTCTGGTTCGATCCGGTCGGATGCGAATACGACACTGCCGGTTTTTCGGGAATCGACCGCGAGATACCCGAACTTCCCGAATTGCTGAGGAAGCCGCGGTTGATCTGCTCGCCGGTCTCGATCAGCATAGTCAACTGGAAGTGGGACGATCTCTCGGTCATCAAGGGATTGCCGCTCGAATACCTCGACCTCGACAACACGCGCGTCGCCGACTTGTCGCCGCTCAGGGGGATGCCGCTGAAGCGGCTCAAGTTGAACGACACGCGCGTCACTGATCTGCGACCGCTTGGCGGCATGCCGCTGGAAACGCTGCACCTGTGGAACACGAATATAGCGGACCTGTCGGCGCTTCGGGGGGTGTCGCTGAGGCGATTGTTTCTCACCGGCACCTTCGTCACCGATCTTGCGCCGCTGCAAGGGATGCGGTTGGAACTGCTCGATCTCTGCCGCTCCGGAGTTGTCGATCTCGCGCCACTTGCAGGAATGCCGTTGAAACATCTCTGGCTGGTCGACACCGATGTCGCCGATCTCGCGCCGCTGGCGGGCATGCCGCTCGAGGAATTGTATCTGGCCGGCACCGCGGTGGAGGACCTGTCGCCGCTGGCGGGCATGCCGCTTCGCTTTCTGAATATCCGCGACACCCCCGCGGCAACGAAGCCGTTGCCGGCGTGGCTGCTGGCGATGAAGAAGAAGGGGTGCAGAATCTATCGCTGACCCTCCCTCGGCGTTGTGGCGGCGGCTGTTGGAAACGGGCGAAGGGCGGGTGCTGCTGCTCGAACTCGCGTTGGCGTTCTGCTACGCACTGGGCCTGGGCGCGGTTTGCCTGGCGGATCCGGAGCGGGCGCTGGACTATCTCGGCACGACCGCGACGTTCTTCGTATTCGGGCGCATGGCCGGCATGATGCTGGGATACGCGCGGGAAATGGGCCACGCCGCGGCCGTGCCGATGGCGATGCTGATCGAGACCGTCCGGGCGCTGCTTCTTTATCCTCTCTTTGTCTTCAGCCTGCGGCGGCTGGTGATCTTCCCGCGCGTGGAGGATCTTTTCCTCGATATCCGCAGAAGAGCCGAAACGCACCGCGAATGGATCCACCGTTACGGCGTGCTCGGGCTCTTCGGTTTCGTCTGGTTCCCCTTCTGGATGACCGGTCCCGCCGTCGGCAGTGACCTCGGCTATCTGATGAGCCCGCGGGCCTCGATCAATCTGCCGGTGGTGCTCGCGGGAACTTACGTCGCCATCGCCTGTTGGGCGGCGCTGTTGCGCGAGTTGCACGCTTATGTCGACCGCTACGAGCGGTACGCCTCGCCGGCGCTGGCGGCGAGTTTCATCCTCGGCGTCCTCGCGGCGCTTGCCCCGGCTCGGCGAAGGGGATCCGGGCAATGACTTGCCCTCCCGCCCCGATTCGTTTAGAATAACATTAGTTCATTTCGAGGACACCGATGCCCGTTACCTGCACCTGCGCTCAGTGCGGCAAGTCGTTCGCGGTGCGCGATACCCTTGTCGGCAAAAGAATCCGTTGCCCCAACTGCCAGGGGATTATCGATGTCGCCGGCAAGGGGAAGACCGGTTTGCAGCGCCCGCCTTCCGGGCGCCACCCCTCGACACGTCAACCAAAACGGACGACGACGATGAAGCGCTCCGAGCGCAAGGAACCGCAAGGGAAGCAGCCGCAGCGGACGACTACGGTGCGCATGCCCCGCGGCAAGGCCAGCACGGGTTCGACCACCGTTCGTTCGGCCGGACCGGGCAAAAGCGGCGATACGCGGGAGGAACTCGAAGCCGACGCCGGAACGACCGTCCTCTGCCCTTCCTGCGGCAAGGCAATCCGCGAGAGCCTGCGGACCTGCCCGTACTGCAAACACAATCTGCGTCTGGGGCGCAAGCTCAACCTGGGCGGCGCGATCCAGGAAGCGGAGATGCATCAGCGCGGCCTTTATATCGACGGAACGCGCAAGATCACCCGCCAGGACGAGGTCCGTGCCCGGGTCAAGCGTTCGGGAAACGTCGCGCGCAAGATGCAGATTCTCGCCGCCGTCTTCGTCGTCTTCTGCCTCGTCTCCTTCGTCGTGCTGATGTACTACTTCGCCAGCAAGCCCGCGACGATGGAGGCGCTGATCGAGTCGTACGGACTGCCGCGGATCGTCTGGGAGGACCCGGATACCTATCACCCCTTCCACGTCCGTTCCGAGGTGGAGGTCGCCGTCCCGCTGAACTTCATCTTCTTCCAGAAGATCAAACCGCCCGAAGGGGATTCGGGGATGGAGAAAGCCGCGCATCTGGCCGAGTCGCTGCGTCTTCCCTATATCGTTCCCCGGGACGAATTTCGTTTCATCCGTTACCACGTCCGCCCCATCATGGTCGAGGTGGAGAAACTCGGCGGCCATTTTACGCCCGAGGCGCTCGAGCAGGGGCTGTCGGTCCGGCGGGTCGCGATCTGGCGCCAGACCGAGGATCTGCGCGCCTTCGGCTCGCTCACCGGGGCGCTCCTCGATTTCGAGGATTATCAACCGCGACTCGAACGTTTGGCCAAGGCCGTCAAGGCCTTCCGCCAGTCGCGGGGTATGCGCCCGCTGTCGGCACTGGACGACATCGTCGTGCCGCTGGAGAAGAGAGGCGAAATCGACGCGAAGGTGCTCATTACCGCCAAGCTCAGCTACATCCCCGTGCGACAGGAATATCTCCGCGGCGGGATTGCCTCGTGGGCCGATGCGCTGCGCAACTACTCCCCTCGCGTCATCCGGCCCGGGGCCGGGACGGTGAAAGATCCGAAGGTCGACGAGACGCCTCCCGCCAAGGGCTATCATTACTATTTCTGCCCCGTGCTCAAGGTCAAGAAGATGCGCCTCGGCGACAGCACCTTGAACGTGGAGCGCCCTGCGCCGCAGCCTTACCGCCCCGAGAACGGACCTCCGCCGGAAGATCTGAAACCTCCTCCGGAAGGAACGCCGGGCTATTCGGGGCCGCCCGAAGTGCAGCCTATGCCGCCCAGGTACTCGACCGAGGAGCCATGACCCCGAACCGATCGGCGCTGCTGGGTTTGCTCCTCCTGGCGAATGTGGTTCTGCTGGGCCGCGCTTGGGAAGGAGGCTTGCATAAAGATCCATTGCGCTGGGCCGCCGTGGGCAAGACACTGGCCGCCGAGGGCGACTGGGCGCATCTTCGTATTGGCAAAAACACCTACGCTTACAAGCCGCCGCTGGTCTTTTGGCTCACCGCCGCCGCCTATCGTCTCGGCGGCGTTTCCGCCTGGGGATTTCGCGTCTGGGGTGCGCTGGCGGGCGTGGGCGCGGTGATGCTGCTGGCTCTGGCGGTGCGCGAAGTCAGAAGCGAGACCGAGGGCGTGCTGGCGGGATTGATCCTGCTGCTGAGCAGCGACTTCCTGAAAAGCACCTTCACCGGCCGCCTGGACACGGTGCAGCTTCTGGGCATGGTGTTGGCGTTGTACGGCTACCTCCGCGGGATCTATGCCGACCGCCCGCGCGCGTTCCTCTGGATCGGCATCGGCGTCGGGTTGGCCACCATCACCAAACTCGGCATCGGCTTCGTCGCGCTGCTGGCGGTAATCTTCAGCGCCCTGCTGACGCGCGAGTGGCGGCTCTTCCGCAGCGGTTCGTTCTGGTGCGGGATCGTCCTCGGTATCGGGGTGGTCGCCGGTGTCTATATATTGATGATCGCGGCCGATCCGGGCGTGTGGGATAAGCTTTTCAGCGTCGAGGCTCTCGGTGGCATCGCCGCGGAGAGCGGGCGCCGGGCGGAATACACCAGCCGCCTGGAGATGGCAGAGAAGGTCTTTGTTCATGCGTTGCCGTGGTCGGTGGTGGCGCTGGGAGGGATCTGGCATTTCGCGCGCGAACGAGCGCGAGCAAGCCGCTACTTGGTGCTGCTCCTGGTCTGGAGCGCGGCGATCTGGCTGACGGTGACGGTCCAGACACGGCTCTATCCGCGCTATTTTCTGCCGCTGATGCCGGCGGTCGCGGCGTTGGCGGCGGCAGCAATCATGCAATGGCTGGGGGCGAAGAGTGTACGAGGATTGACCGTGAAGCTACCGCTGGCGGCGCTGGCGGTCGGTCTCGTGCTCCTGTTGCTGCCGGTGCAACTGCGCCGGGCAAAGGAGACGCGAGCGCTGCGCAGGCTGGCGCCGGTCATTTCCACGCGTCTGGCGCCGAAGGAGCCACTCTATACCTACCGCGACAGTGACACCGGGATCGATCATCTCGAGACTGCGGTCTACTTCTACTGCGACCGCCCGGTCCGCCGCTACCACTACGCCAAGGATATCGCCGCGGCGGGGCCGGAGCTGGTGCTGAGCGAGGAACGCTGGATGAAGGCACTGCGCCGGAAGCTGCCAGGCTACGAGGTGCTGGGGCGGGCGGGGAAGTTGGTCCTGCTGGCGCCGGGGCGGTAAGCCGGTTTATTTCGCCGCCTCCCACTTGCCGTTGGCGAAGCGCATCGCGATCCAGCGTTGCTCCTGCCGATCATAGATGTGAAAGCGTCCGCTGCGGGTATCGCAGAGAAAGAGGCGTTCGTCGTCGGCATGGAGATCCGCGAAGGTACCCAGCGGCGCGGGATCCTTTGTCAGCGGTTTGCACCACGGCTCGCCGTTGCGCTCCACCCGGCCGGTGCGGGTGTCGTAGACATAGATATGACTGACGTAGTTCGAGCTGGTGGTGGCGACGCGTCCGTCGCTGTAGATCCGCTCGGCGCAGTACATGCCGTAGCGTCCCGGCTGCGCCTCCTTCTCCCCCTCGGCGCTCATGACGCCGTTGTGAAGCAGGTAGAACCCGCCCACAAGCCCCGCGGCCAGGATCAGTTTGACATGAAAACGCATGGCGTTCTCCTCGAATGATTGTGAGCATACACCCCGCACCGCACATCGTGTCGCAAGAAGCATGGTAGCGCACGCCGGGAAGCTTGACAAGCGCGGAAATCGGGAGTGGAAAGCTACGCTCGAGCGGTTATCCGTCCTCGTCTTCGGTTCCGCGCCACGCCTGCATCAGCGGCAGCGTACGCCTGGCGATGGCCGCATAATCGCCGTCGTACAAGTCCAGCGCCATCAGGCCGGCGAACTCCGCATCGCGCAGTGCCGCGAAGTAGGCGCGCAGATCCATCTCGCCCTCGTCGGGCGGCAGGTGATGGTGGATGCCGGCCGCCATGTTTTCGACGTGACCGTGCGCGATCCTGCCTCTGAGCGAGCAGATGGCTGCCAGGGGTTCCGGATCGCAGAGGAAGGCATGCCCCAGATCCAGGTTGGCCTGCAGGCATGGCGAGGGTATCTCCGCGAAGAGCCGGTGCAGCGCGGGGGTGTCGCCGACGATGAAATCCGGCTCAAACTCAACGGCCAGTGTCACGCCGCGGCTTTCGGCCTGTTCAACCAGTTCGCGGGTGCGGGCGATCATGCGCGCCCATTCGTCCGGCCTGTCGCTCTTGGGACAGCCGCTGATGACGAAGACTTCGGCGCCGAACGCCGGCGCAAGACCGATGCCGACCTTGGTCTCCGCGAAACGGTCGTCGTCGTAGATGTAGTCGACGTGGTAACTGACCGAGCGTGCGAGACCGAGTTCGTCGAGGTATTCGCCGGTTTCCCGGGCTCGAGCCGGATTCGCCTTTCCCGGCGCCAGATCCGGGTGTTCCAGGCAGAGTTCGACGCCATCGAAGCCGATTTCGCGAACGAGGCGCAGCGTGTCGCGGATGGGATAAGGCGAAAGGCTTTGCGTGCGGCCGGCGAAGCGCATGAGAATCACAGCAGGAAGGTGCGTTTGAAGCCGTCGACGTCGTAGCGCTTGATGCAGAGGTTGCAGCTCTTGCAATCGGTCTCGTAACAGTTGCGGTGGATGCGCGACGGGAACTGCTGGCGAAATTCTTTCAGACAGCGGTGCGAGCAGAAGAGGTAGCGCTCCTGCAGCGCACCGAAGGCGACGTATTCTTCGTACGGTCCGTTCTCTTCGGCCTCGGCGAGGTCTTTCTCGCACCAGGAGCAGAAGCCGCCGCGGAGCTTGCGCACGCTCTCGCGCTCGCTCTCGCGCTCCTCCGGAGCGAGATGATAATCCACGCGGCGCACGTGCGTACGCATCACCTCGGCGACGACCATGCCGTCGCGCACGAGCAAGAGGTCTCCCTCGCTGGTGCGAAAGACGTGTTCGCAGGCGATGTTGTCGCCGGTATCGAGGTATACGGTGCAGTCGGTGGCGGCGGCGGGACTTCGGTGGTTCCAGCCGCAGGCGGAACAGACGCGGGTATAGAGGAACTGCTCGGTGCGGCTCTGGCAGTTGGGGCAGCGGCCCTGCTCGAGGATCTTGATCATGCGCAGGTCCGCGCGCGTGGCCTCGTCCACCGCGGCCTGAGCTTCGTGGACGGCGCGGTCGACCTTGGCCCGGTCGCCATTGGCGCTCAATTCGCTGAGCTGTTCCTGCAGGACGGCGTCGGTGGGGTTGTCGCTTTTGATGGCTTCGGCGCGCTTCTTGCGGTTCCCGGCGCCGAGTCCGAACAGGGCCATGAGGACTCCTCGGTGTCCGGGAGCAAGTATACTCCCGGGGCGGTGTTTGTCAAATCAGTCCCGGGTTCAAAGCGATTCCTGCTCCTGGCAGATGCGTTGGTAGAATCCTTCCTGCGCGGACAATTCCTCGTGCGTGCCCTCCTGGGTGATGCGGCCGGCTTCGAGCACGATGATACGGTCGCAATCGCGGGCAGTGTTGATGCGTTGGGTGATGATGAGGCTGGTGCGCCCCTCGAGCACTTTGTTCAACGTTTCCCGGATGCGGGCTTCCGTGGCGGCGTCGAGGGCGCTGGTGGTGTCGTCCAGGAGCAGGATCTCCGGGTCGGTCAGGAGCGCCGCGGCGAGCGCCAGGCGCTGTTTCTGCCCGCCCGAGAGGGTGATGCCGTTCTGCCCCACCTGGGTCTCGTACTTGATCGGCAGGCCCATGACGAATTCATGGATCTCCGCGCGCTGGGCCGCGCGCATTACTTCCTTCGGCGAGGCGTCGAGGCGGCCATAGATGATGTTGTCGGCGACGGTGCCCGAGAAGATGACCGGGTCCTGCTGTACCATGCAGACATGGCGGCGGATGCTGCCGGGATCGGCCTCGGTCAGGTCCACGCCGCCGACGCGGACGGCGCCCTCCCCCGGGTCGTAGAAGCGCATCAGGAGTTGAAAGACTGTCGACTTCCCGGCGCCGGAGGGGCCCATGAGCGCGATTTTCTCGCCGGGGCGGATTTTGAAGCTGACATTGTGAAGCTGGCGGTCGTCCTGGGTGGGGTAGGCGAAGCTGACGTTGTCGAAGTGGATCTTCCCCTTCATGCCCGTGAGGACGATCTTCCCCGGCGGCACGTCCTCCGGTTCGTCCAGCAGCGACAGCACGCGCCCGAGAACGACGAAGAATGCCTGCAATGCGGTGTAGAGGCTCATGATGATCTGCAGCGGCTGAAAAAGCATCCCCATTACGGTCAGATAGGCGACGACGTCGCCGACGCTGATTTCTCCGCTTTGCAGGCGTGCGGTCGCGAGGTAGACGATGAGCGCGGTCGTGACGCCCGAGATGGAGCCGGCGGCAAGCGCGAGCAGTTGCGCATAGGTGGCGTTGCGAATAGCCATACGGATGCTGCTATGAATCAAACGGGCGAAACCGAGCGTCTCCCCGCGTTCCCGGGCGAAAGCTTTGACCACGCGGATGGCGCTGATGCGTTCGTTGGCGCGACCGTACATCTTCGAGTGGACGCGGCGCATGGCCATGTTGAGCCGACGGATCTTGGGGCGGAGTGTTTTGACGGTGTAGGCGTAGAACGGCAGCGCGCAGAGGATCAGTCCGCCAAGCATCGGATCGAGCCGGATCACGAGGATGGTGCCCAGCAGCAGGCGGCCTAGGTGGGCGATCATCTCTACCGCGTGGGTGGAAAGCCAGGTGTTGATCACCTGTACGTCGTCCATGACGCGACTGACGATGCGTCCGGTGGGCCAGCGTTCGTAGAAGCCGATGTGGAGCGTCTGGAGCTTGCGGTGCAGGTCCTGTCGCAGGCCGAAGACGAGGCGCTGGCCGGCGGCGACGACGAGATAGGTGCGGACCCATTGCGAAGCGTTGATGATAGTCCAGATGGTGATATTCAGCAGGAAGACCGTCAGCACGCCCCGCACGCGCGCCGGGTCGCCGGTGAGATCGGTCAACTCCTCGGCCTTGGTCGGCAGAACGTGGTCGAAGAGGTATCGGGCGGTCAGCGGGAAGCACAGCGGCATCCCGGCCCAGAGGATCGAGAAGAAGAGTGTCGCCGTGATGCGCCAGCGGAACGGCCGCAGATATTGGCGCCAGAGGCGCAGCATGTCGCGTCCCGCGCCGCCGTCGTAGACGTCCTGCTCGGCGAGGAGCGTTGCCACCAGTCGATCGACACGGTCGCCGCCGGCGCTCATTCGTCTTCTCCGTGGCCGAGGCGCAGCTCGTCGTAGAACTTGCGGTAGCGGCCGCCTTCGACTGCCATCAATTCCTCGTGCGTGCCTTGCTCGATAATGGCGCCGGCCTCCATGACCACGATCAGGTCGGCCCTGGTGATGGTCGAGAGGCGGTGGGCGACGACGATGCTGGTGCGGCCGTGGAGAACCCGTTCGAGCGCTGTCTGGATCAGCGCCTCCGACTCGCTGTCGAGCGCGCTGGTGGCCTCGTCCATGATCAGAATCGACGGGTCCTTCAGAATGGCGCGGGCGATGCTGATGCGCTGGCGCTGTCCCTTGGAGAGCTTGATGCCCTCGGTTCCCAGCAGCGTGTCGAAGCCCTGCGGCAGGGCTACGGCCATCTCGTATACCTCCGCGGCCTTCGCGGCGTTCTCGACGGCTTCACGCGGGGCGCGCGGCAAGCCGTAGGCGATGTTCTCCGCGAGCGTGCCGTCGAAGATGACCGGGTCCTGCAGCACCACGCCGAAACGCTGTCGAAGACTGTTCGACTCGACCGTGCGGATATCCACGCCGTCGATGAGCACCTGTCCGCCGAGGACGTCCCACTGGCGCATCAGGATCGCGGTCATGGTGGTTTTTCCGCAACCGGTGCGGCCGACCAGGGCCGCCGTCTGTCCGGGGCGGATCTCCAGGTTGAGGTGTCGGTATAGCGGTTGCTCGGGGACGTAGTGGAAGGTCACGTCGCGCAGCGTCACCGCGCCGGGCCCGGGCGGCATGGGCCTGGCGTCCGGCGGGGAGGTGATCTCGATGGGTTCCTCGAGCACCTCGATGACGCGGCGCATGGCCACGGCCGTTTCGGTCAACTGGCCGGCGATGGTGGTCAGGTGGACCGCCGGGGCGATGGCCATCCAGAGGTACTGGTTGAAGGCCAGCAGGTCGCCCGGGGTCATGTCGCCGCTGATGACGAAGTAGGCGCCGAGGCCGAAGCTGATGGTGGAGCCGTAGCCGGCGATGGCGCCGCAGGAGGTGCTAAGGCCGACGGAACTGAGGCGCTGGGAGAGGAACTTGTCGAGGCTGCGCTGGTTCTCGAAGAGGAAGTCCTCGGTCTCGCGCTCTTCCTGGTTGTAGATGCGCACCTGCCGCACGCCCGAGACCGTCTCCTCCAACCGGCCGGCCATGCGGTCGGTGATGCCCCGAAAGAGCGTCGTCGCGTCGCGGATGCGCCGGGCGAAGAGGCGGTATACCACGACATACAACAGCAATACGAAGAGCAGGAAGCAGGCGAGCCTGACCTCGATGGTGAAGGCGACGAAGACGACGAAGACGACAACCGTAACGTCGACGAGGATCTGGAGCGTTCCCTGGGTAAGGATCTGCTGGAGCATGTTGACGTCGGTCATGATGCGGCTGACCATGGCTCCGGAGGAGACGTTGCCGTGGTAGCGCATGCTGAGTTGCAGCACTTTGTTGTACATCGCCAGGCGCATGTCGGCGATGAAGCGCTGGCTGGCGCGCATCAGGCTCTGGACGTTGATAAAGCGTACCGCCGCGGCCAGCACCGGCGTCAGCGCGAAGGCGATCGCCCACGGGATAAGCAGGCTCCATCGGCTCTCGCCGATAATGCGGTCCATGAGGTAGCGGATCAGCAGCGGCGGCGTTAAGGTCAGGAGTGAGAACAAGACCGTGCCGGCGAGCGCAAGCAGGATGCGGCGGCGATAGGGGCGCAGGTAGGGTAGGAAATAACTGAATACCTTCACAGCGGTCTCGCACTTACCCGTTGGCGGCGTCGGATTATTGCAAGACCATACTGCACCAGTCGATGACTGTCAAACGGGAAGGTTATATGGTTGTGGTCGCAATATATTGGCTTGCAATTGGTTATGAAAAAGATGCCGGAGGCCTGTTTTCAGCTCGACAAGCCGGATTTGCCGGTCTGGGTCTTCTGCCAGGCCTTGGGCGCGATGCCGATCTGCCGTTTGAAGAGGCGGCCGAAGTGGTAGGCGTCGTAGAAGCCGAGCATGTTGGCGACTTCGGCGAGGGTGATCTCCGGATGGGTAGCCAGGATCGACATGGCCAGGCGGAGGCGGCGCTCGAGTTGGTAGGCTTGGATCGACCGTCCCGTCGCCTCGCGGAAACGGCGCGTCAGGTTGCGTCGCGACATGCCGACAAGATCGGCCAGTTCGTCCAGATCGAGCTTCTGTTCGAGGTTCTTTTCGATATAGCCGACAAGGAAGTCGACCGTGGCGCGGTGGCGACTCGAGGTTGGTCGCGAACGGGCGGCCAGGTCGATCAGGATCGTTTCCAGCAGTGCCGCCGCTTGTCGTCGGCGCAGCGGTGCCGGCGAATGGCAGAGCAGGACAGTCTCTTCGAAACGGGTGCGGAATGCCGGAGCGTTGCCGACGTGAAGTCGCCCCAACAACGGCAGACGCCTGTCATTCTCGTCCCAATCTTCTATTTCTCGGCCAGGCCGCCACTCATCGGCGTCTTCCGGTTCGAAGAGCAGGTTCATTGCCCGATAAGACGTTGTGGGACGGTAGCTGTCGTAGGCGCGATTGCCATGGAAGAGTATCACGTCGCCGGGACGGATTTCGAACTCCTCCTCCGCGTCACCCATATATCGTTCGCCTTCGAGATGGAAGTAGAGGAAATGCGTCCGTGGCGTAAACGTGGTGAGACGTCCGAGTTCGCCGACATGGCGGTGGACGAAATTGGCATCGACGAGGCGGCGGGGGTGGTCGAGGATAAGGCGAAAAGTCTCCATATTGGCCCGATAATACATGAAAACGACACGGCTGTCAATTGTCCGGCAACCGCGGACGGGCTAAGCTTCAGGCAGCTTAGAATCGACGGTAGATGTCTTGCAGCCGAAAGGAGAGGCGATGCCGATGTGCCCGAGAGAGCGGTTCCTGCGCTGCGTGCGCGGCGAGACGGTCGACCGCGTGCCGCTGTTTCTGGAAGGGCTGCATAACCGCAGCCGCGAGGAGGTGGAACAGATCGAGAATCCGTATCTGCGCGAGTTGGCCGAACGGTTTTTCCCGCAGACGCATTATTTCGTCTGGAACTGGGCGCCGGTGAACCGCTACCTCGTCACGCCGCCGCAGTTCGTCCGTCACGTATCCGAAGAGCGCGATGGCGACAATGTCGTCGTGACCCAGGAGATCGAAACGCCCAAGGGCAAGCTTCCGTTCCGCGTGGGGCATAATCCCACCTCGCGGACGCACTGGATGGTCAAGTACCCCGTCGAGACGCTGGAGGATATCGAGAAGATCCGAAGCGTTCGGTGGGAGTTGCCGCCCGATTTCGGGCCGCCGGACCTCTCGGCGCTGCCGGAAGACTTCGAGCGGCGCGGCGTACTGATCAGCGGCGTCAGTTCCCCGTTCGTCTGCGTGGCGGCGATGATGCCTTTTGAGACGTTCCTCGAGTTCTGCCTTACCGAATTCGAGTTGATGAAGGAATTGACCGAGATCTGTCTCGAGCGCATCCTTTCGGCGCTGGAGATGGTGCTCTCGGAGCGGACCATCGAATTCGTCTGGATGGGAGGCAGCGAGTGGTTGACCCCGCCGATGGCTTCGCCGCGGCTGTATGCGGAACTGGTCCAGCCCTACGAAAAAATCGTCATCGAGCGCATCCATGCCGCCGGGGCGCTCTCCTGGGTCCACTGCCACGGCAACGTCCGCGACACTTTCGACATGGTCATCGAGCGCGGCGCGGATTTCTTCGAACCGGTTGAGCCGCCGCCCGACGGGGACATCACCTTCGCGGAAGCCAAGGAACGGGCCGCGGGCCGAATGACCCTCGGCGGCAATGTCGAGGCACGCATCCTGGAATGCGGCGGCGAGGCCGAGGTCGAGGCGGCCGCGCGCGCGGCGTTCGCCGGCGGCAAGAAGCGGATGATGCTGCGCAATACCGCCGGGCCCATCGGCGCGATGGACGAGAGGACGTACCGCAATTACAAGGTACTTCTGGATGTCTGGGACGAATGCGCGGTAATCGACGTGCCGACGGAGTCGGCGGTACGTTCGACCTAAGGACCCGTTAAGCAATAATTTCAGAATTTCGGCGCAGCTGGTTTGCCGTCAGTCAAGAAGCGAACGAAAAGCGATGCGAGACATCGGTTACAGCGAGCGACGCGGGGTGGCGGCACAAGGGCGCGCCCCGGCGCGCTCGCGCTCGTGACGATCCTTACCGGCGTCCTGAACGTGAGCAAGCGCAAGGCGCTGATAATCATGAACGAAGTCTTCACCGTGCCGATGAGTCTCGGCGGGCCGTCCAACTGCGAGGAGCGGATCGCCGCTTCGCTCGCAAGCGCCTGGGACGAAGCGGCCGCGCATGTCCGCGACCAGGATGCGGCGCACGCGGACGAGACCGGCTGGCGGCGAGGGAATCGGATCAGGGGCTGGCTCTGGACGCTCTGTTGCGCCACGGCGGCGGTGTTTATGGTGCATGCCAAACGCGGGCGACCGGCGGCTTGTTCAAAGAACCGACCGAGGAGAACTTCCGGCATCCCGAGACGGGAATGCGCATGATCTACAAGCTCGCGTAACCCCGAAATGTGCCAACGGCCATTCCGTCGGGGTCAGGAAATCTGGAGTTACTTTTCATACGCCGCGGCGAGCATTCACGGCTGCAACACCTCCACCCGCGGCGCCGAAAGAATTCCCATCGGTTCGAGCTGGTACTCGTAGGCCCAGATGTCGCCGGTAGTGCGCCATGAATTCGGCCCGTACCAGCGGAAGTCGGGATGACTGTTGTGAAGCTGGCCGAAGGCGTTGATGCGGTTGCCGTATGCCGTCACGTCCAGATCGTGCTCGCCGCCGAGACTTCCGAGACCGATGCGGAACGGCCGAAACGCGACCGGTCCCAGGCGTTTTCCGTCGAGAGCCACGGCCAGAAGCGGCGCCTTGAATTTCGGGAAATGAACCCCGATCTCGCGACCGATACCGTTGACGGGAATATGATAGGTCAGGTTGCCCGCGTAGAACGGTAGGCCCTGATGCACCCAGTCGCCGAAAGCCAACTCGCGCACCGGAACGGTCAGCCGCGCCTCGCGCCCGCGTACGTCCACGCCGAAGTCGCCGAGGAGGTAGCCCCACTCGACGTTGCGCTTGCGATGGAACGGAACGGACAGGATCAGTTCATTCTCCCCGGCGGCCAGGTCCGGCAACGCCACCGTTCGGATCGCCTCGTCCACCCAATACCCCTCGACCGGCGCGGACACCGTTTCGCCGTTGAGGGTGATCGTCGTCGCGTCCGCCTCCTCCAATGCCAGCCTGGCCCCGGTCACGGGAATCTCGCTGACGAAACGGAAGCGCAGTTGCAACATGCCGGCCACCGGCGCTTCCTCCGTATCGGTCCAAGGCTGGGCCATGTGCCCGAACCGGAGCGGGAATCCCAGTTGCTGGCGGACCTCGTTGTCCAGCCGCAGGATCTCCTCGCGCGGCCTCCACTCGCCCTCGTCCAGTCGCCACTCGGCCTGGTCCAGCACCAGCACGTTCGGTTCGTGCAGCGTCACCGGCACCGGTCCGTCGAGGCGGGCGTGTTCGCGCCAGTGCCCGCGCACCTCCGCGGTGCGCGCGTCGAGCCGGTCGACCGCCTGCGCCGCCGGCTCCAGGGTCAGCAGCATGTGCCCGTGCGGAGCGATATCCCACGGGATGACCGTCCAGCCGTCCTCGTGCCACATCGTCTGCGGCCGGATGAAGCCGCTCATCGTATCCAGCAATCGTCCCGTCCAGAGCCCTTCGAGCCGTACTTCGGCGCCGTCATAACCGCCGAGGCGGTCGGTATTGCAGAGGAAGAGGTAGCGGTTCTCTCCTTCCGCGCGGAGCTGGTACAGAATCGTCTGCGCGGGGTTGCCGGCGGCGAGGCGCACCTCGACCTTGCGATACGGCGACAACGCCTGCAGCAGCCGCGCCCGGTTCATCGGCGCGCGCGGACAGTTCTCGGCCAGGCGTTCGGCCAGGTCGGAAGGCTCGGCATCGACGTGCGCCGGCGGCTCGCCCAGAAACAGCACCGTGCCGCCGGCGTCGCGAAACGCCTCCAGCCGTTCCATCGTCGTACTGCGAATGGTACGAAGATTCGGCACGATCACCGCCGCGTACGCCATGGCCCCGACGCGGAAGCGGTCGCCCTCCTGCCGCGGGCACTGCGCCGGGAGGAGGGCTTCGCAGACGAAGTCGAAATCGATCTGTCCGTACAGCAGCCACCGGATGACGTTGTCGAAATCCTCCTCGCGCACGCTGCGCTCGAGCTGCGTCTGCTGCACCGGCCCCCAGGCCAGCCAGTAGGACTCGACGGGATGGATCACCGCGACGCGCACCACCGGCTTGCCGCGCGTGAGCACCGTATTGAGCCGGGCGAAGTGGTCCTCCACCAACGGGTATTCCTCGTGCCAGGGACTCTGATAGTTGATCGACGCGGGGTAGTCGCGCTTGGCTTCGCCCGCCATCGAGACGAGCGACAGGTGATGGACCCGCACCGTCACCCCCAGCGCCGCCTGCCAGTCGCCCTGCCCCTTGTGGCCGACGAAGTCGAAGTCCCAGTTGGTCACGCCGTAGAGCTCGCTCAGCACGCCCGGACGGTCGTACTGGTGCGCGGCCGACTGCGCCTGCTTGGCCGTGCTCAACTCCATCCAGTCGCAGAGCATGTCGATGCCCGGAAGCTGGAAGCTGCGGTAGCTGCGCATCGCGTCGCCGATCGAACTGGACTGCGAATACAGTGTCGACTCGGCATTGAGGTGCCCGGTGAGCGCGATATCGTGTTTCTCGCACCAGGCGCCGACGACGTCGGCGAAACCGGCCGCGAATCGTTCGGCGAGGTGGTCGTGGTAGCGGTACCGTGCGCGAGAGACCGCCGCCGCATCGGAAAGCTCCCAGAACAACTCAGGCAACAGATCCAGCAAATTCTCGCCGTAGGTCTGGCGATAGGTGTCGGCGAAGTCGTCGGTCCACGGCAGGATGATTTCCTCGTCGGCGTCGGGGCGGCTGAACGCGTGCATACGCGTGTACTGCGGCTCGTCGGTGAAGACCGCCGGCACGGTCTTGCCGAATTCTCCGCCGATGCATTCCTTGTAACGCTCGAAGGTCACCTCGACGAAGCGGCGAACCGCGTCGGGATTCAGCGTATCGACGTAGGCTTCGTTGTTGAACCAACTGCTCGGCGACACCTGTTCGAGATAAGCGCACCAGACCGCCTCGCCCGGCGCGGCCATCGCGTCCGCCTCCAGGCGGTGATACTCGGCCAGGCGACCCGCGTCGAGACGAACCGCATACCGCGCCAACAGTGTGATGCGGCCGCCCGTCGCGCCCTCCTCGTCCGCGTGCCCGGCCCTCGCGAAGCGGAGTTGTCGCGCGCGATAGCGCTTGTCGCGGGTGACCAGGCCGCCGGCCGCGCCCGAGGGCCAGCGGTCCTCGTCGTAGAGCCAGGCCAGCATCTGCTCGCTCTTGGCCTTCTCCACGCAGGCCTTGACCGCGTTCATGAACTCGTCGCTCAGGTAGGGCGTGTCCAGGCCGGTACGCGAATGCATGTGGAATCCGCCCAGGCCCATACGTTTGAAACACTCGATCTGGCGTTCGAGCTGATCCGGATCGAGCTTGTTGTTCCACGCCCAGAACGGCGCGCCCCGGTATTCGGCGGTCGGCGTGCTGAACAGCTCGGCCGAGAGTTCCGGATCGCGGGTGCGTGGGTAGAGATCGAATGCCATGGGGTTCCTTTCTGCGTCAAGGCTCGGATTCGCTGCATTTACCAGATCCGCGAACAGAACGCAAGCCGCGAAGCGCGCGGTTGACAAAGCGATCCCCCCGGGATACCATTTCCAAGTCGGGCCGAAACGAGGAGAACGGCCATGCCGATCTACGAGTACCGTTGTCGCAAATGCGGCGCCGAATTCGAGTTGCTCGTCCGCGAGGCGACAAATATCGCCTGCGAGGCCTGCGGCAGCAAGCAGGCGGATAAGCTCATGAGCACCTTCGCCGCCCAGGCCGGCGGCGCCGAGAAGCCGCCGGCATGTGCCGAGGGATGTCCGGGCGGATTCGAGCGCGGCGCCTGCGGCTCGGGTTGCTGCGGATTGGAATGAAGGAAACGATCATGACCGAATACGACGACGATCTCGAATCCGTTGCGGACGAGGAGCAGTCGGCGAAAGGCGACTCGAGTGTCCTGACCGCCGTCAGCGTCATCCTGATCGTCTTCGGCGGCATCGGTATACTATTCAGTCTCATCGGCATCGCCTCCAGTCTTGTCATGCACCAAGCCATGCAGCAGCAGATGCAGGGCATGATGGCGCAGATGTCCTGGTTCCAGCGCATCTCCTTCGAATACGGGGCCGCGCTGCAGACCTGGGGCCTGCTCTGGAGCGCCGCGCTGCTGGCCGCCGGGATCGGCCTGCTGCAACGCGCCAACTGGGCGCGGATCATCGGCCTCGTCGCGTGCGGTTATTTCGTCATCGAGAAGATCTTCTACCTCGTCCTCACCGCGGCCGGTCAGTTCAAGCAGGTGACGCCCCCCGGCGGCCCTCCGCCCGGGATGGCCGGCATGATGAGCACCTTCGCCACCGCGGCGCTGATCATCGGCATCTTCTTCAATCTCGCGCTGCTCGGTTTCTACATCTGGAGCGTCTTCGTCCTGATGCAACCCCGCACGCGCAGGCTCTGCGACGCGGATTAACGCCGCCCTCACTTGCGCAAATCTCGGTTCCCCGCTAGGGTAGCGGCGGTTGTACGCATCGCATCCGCCACGGGGAGCCCGGCATGCCTTTTCCGCGCGCCAACGGGATCGTCCTTCATCCGACGTCGCTGCCGGGCGATCACGGTATCGGCAATCTCGGCCACCGGGCCTACGAGTTCGTCGACTTCCTCGAACGCGCCGGACAGAGCGTCTGGCAGTTGCTGCCGCTTGGGCCTGTCGGCGACTCGAACAGCCCGTACCAGGCGCTCAGCTCTTTCGCCGGGAATCCGTTGCTGATCTCGCTCGGCCGCCTCATTGAGGACAAGCTGCTGCAGAAGTCCGATCTGGCCGACGCGCCGACCTTCTCAGAGAAGGTTGTCGACTTCGACGCCGCGCGCGTGTACAAGGAGAAGAAGCTGCGCGCGGCCTTCGCCAACTTCCAGGCAGGCCGCGGCGAAGAGACCGCGCGCGACCTCTTCACCGCCTTCTGCCGCGACAAGGCCGAGTGGCTCGACGACTTCGCCCTCTTCATGGCATTGAAACGGGAGTTTGCCGGCGCGGCGTGGTGGGAATGGACGGAGAAGGATCTGATCGCGCGCCACCCCGCGACAATGCGGAGTTACCGGGACGAACTCGCCGAGGAGGTGCGCTATCACCAGTGGTGTCAATACGTCTTCTTCGAACAGTGGCGCGCGCTCCGGCGCTACGCCAACGGCAAGGGCGTCAGGCTTCTCGGCGACATTCCGATCTACACCGCGCACGACAGCGCCGACGTCTGGGCCGAACCGGAGCTCTTCGAGATCGATCCCGAGACCGGCGAGGCCCTGAAGATGGCCGGCTGCCCGCCGGACTACTTCGCCGCCGAAGGACAGCTCTGGGGCAACCCGATCTACCGCTGGGACGTGATGAAGAAAAACGGCTACCGGTGGTGGCTGCGGCGCCTGCGGGCGGTGCTGGACATGACCGACATCATCCGCATCGACCACTTCCGCGGCATCGAAGCCTACTGGGAGGTGCCCGGCGGCGAGAAGACGGCGATCAGCGGCAAATGGGTCAAAGGGCCTGGCGCGTATTTTCTGCAGACGGTCCGCGACCGGCTCGGCGAGCTGCCGATCATTGCGGAGGACCTGGGCACCATCACCCCGGAGGTGACGAAGCTCCGGCGCGACTTCGGCTTTCCCGGCATGAAGGTACTGCAGTTCGCCTTCGGCGATGACGCGAACAACCCGTACCTGCCGCACAACCTCTCCCGCGACTGCGTCATCTATACCGGCACCCACGACAACGACACCACACTCGGGTGGTACAAGGCTGAGGGCCCCGACTACGAACACATGAACCCCGACGCCGTCGCACAGGAACGCGACCGCGTGCGGCGATACCTCGCGCGCGACGGCTGGGACATCGTCTGGGACATGATGCGCCTGGCGTCGCTGGCGGTCAGCAACACCAGCATATTCCCGATGCAGGACCCGTTGATGCTCGGCAGCGACGCGCGCATGAATCGCCCCGGCGCCGGCGAGAACCAGTGGCGCTGGCGCATGACCGCCCGGCAGCTTCGAGACGCGCCGGCCAGTGGTCTGCGCCAACTGGCGGAGCTCTACGGCCGCTTGCCGCAGCGAACATGCTGATCCTCACCCGGCGGCAAGTTTTCTCCCGTCCATGAAAAACGGCCGGGCTGAGCCGGCCGTCGATCTCGGTGCTGCGAAAAGGGTCGCGTTACGCGCTCTGCTGCTTGTTCCGGGCCATGCGCTGACGCGCGAGCTTGGCCGCCTTGGCGCGCTGCTTGCGCTGCTTCTGCTTGCGCTTCTCCACCAGGCGCACCGCTTTGGCGCGAGCCTTCTCCTGCTCGCGCTTCTGGCGCTTGCTCCGCTCGCTCGGCTTCTCGTAATAACTCGACTTGCGGATATCGCGCGTCAAGCCCTCGCGGTCACACAGCTTCTTGAACCGGCGCAACGCCTTGTCGATGTTCTCGTCGTTTTTCAGTTCCAGACGCAACAAACGAATTCACCCCCTTTCCGCGGTTATCAGGTAATTCAACAACAAAAAAAAGACCGCGGCACACGGCGTGCCGTGATCCATGCGATACACTAGCCGATTTCGGCCTGCTCGTCAATACCGTAGCCACGCGAAAGCCTTCGGGCCGATCGACCGGCGCCGCCTCAGCGCGCGCATGCCTCCCGCTGCGGCCCGATTGACGCAAGTCGTATTCGCATAAGAATGTTACGTGAGAGATCCGCGCCAACTACTGCGCCCAGGCGGGCAGGTCCCCGTTCGTTTTCTCGGGCTGTGACACCGGCCTATCCGCACCCGCTTCGTCCTGGTCGACAACCGTCGAATCGCTCTCCGCATCGGGTGTGACGGATCCCGCTTCGCTCTCTGGCGCCGGCAGCGTCGAGTCGCGTGCAGGGATCTCGCGGATCATGATTTCCGAACAAGCCGCGGGAAGATCCTTCGCAAGAGGCGTCTCATTCTTCTTCGCTACAGGCGTCTCGAACGTCAACGCCTCCAGCGGCAAGCTGCCGGCTTCGAGCTCCGGGCCGTCCTCGGGCAGCATCACCTTCTCCGCGGCCTTCTCGGCTTTGGCAGCGTCCGGCTTGTTCTGCGGCATCGCCACCGGCAGCGACAGATCCAGCATCACCGCCGCCAGTTCCTCGCCGAAGGGATCGCTCTCGGCCGACGGTTTCTCTTCCACCCGGGTCAATTCTTCCTCCAGACGCCGGCTTTCCTCGGCGTTCGTCGCGTCCTCATCTTCCTCCGCGGCGTCAACCCCCTCGTTCTGTGTGATATCGCTCAGCGTCTCCGCCAGCGGCGGCACGGACTCCGACGCGGGCGTCGGCTCGAGCTCGGTTTCCACCGCGACCGGCTTGTGCATCGCTTCCATCTCGTAAACCGGCGCGATGATGCGAATGCGCGCGGAATCGTCCGCCCCTCTGACCTCGTTCCACTGAGAAGGCTTGCCCTGCATGGCCATGGGCGACTCGGGGATCGTCCCGGGCGGATCGGTCTGCAGGTCCAGCATCGCCAGCACCGCCTGCGCCGCGACATTGCCGGGCGCGCGTTGCAGAACGGCATACGCCGCGCGGCGTGCGCCTTCGGGGCGTTTCAGCCGCAGGTACGCCTGCGCGAGCGCGACGCCGGCCTGCTCGCCGACGTACCCCGGCGCCTGTTCGGCCCGGATCAGGCACGCAGCCGCGCGCTGCAGCCGCCCGCGCGCGAGCAGGATCTCCCCCAGCGCCAGGCGGTACCGAGCTTCGTCGGGATAGCGCGCCACCAGCGCTTCGGCGCTCTGCCGCGCGCTGCGCCAGTCTTTGCGCCGCTGCGCCAGGCGCATGTGTTTCTCCAGAACCGCGCGATGAAAGGGCGCCAACTCCACCGCCTTTGCATATGCCTGGTATTCCTGGTCACTATTGCCGACGCCGCCGTACGCCTCGCCCAGCGCCAGCCAAAACTCCGCGCGCTGCGCGAAACGCCCCATCAACGCGACCAGCGTCTCGTGCGCTTTCTCGGGCTTCTTCATCGCCGAGAGCACCCGCGCCAGCGTCAACTTCGCCTCCGGGCGCTCCGGGTGCAACGCGAAACACCGCGCCAGCGTCCGCCGGGTCTTGGGGTAATCCTCGCTGCCGCTGAGCCATTCGCGCTTGAAATAAATCCGCGCCAGCAGCGCCAGCGCCGGCGCGTCCTGTCCGCCGGTAACTTGCATGGCTTTCTCATACTCGCGTTCGGCCGTAGCCAGCAGATCCACCCTGCCGGTCTCGTCGTAGCGCGACTCGTACACCTCGCCGATCTCCAGCCGCAGCCACGCCGCCTCGGCTAGCGGACTGTCAGGATGGATCGCGCGCATGTAGGCCCGCACCGCATCGGCGTATCGTCGCGCGCGCACCGCCTCGCGGGCCTCATCCACCGCTTCGGTCGCGGCTTTGCGCGCGGCTTCGGTGTCGCCCTTCAGCACCGACGCCTCGGAGGCGGTCGACGTTTTCGAATTGCCGCGGGCGCTCAGTCGCATGCGCGCATGCGCCGCCGCCTCGTCGGGCAGCCCCGCGGCCAGGGCGTCACGGTAAATCGCCGCCGCCTGCTCGCGTTCTCCGTCGGCCAGACACCTCTCCGCCGCGAGCAGCAGGCAAAGTTGCTTGACCGCTATCGGCGCTGCGGTTTCGTCCAGAATCTCGACCTTCTCGGCACGGATCCACGGCAGCTTCGCGTAAGCCGAAACCACCTCGCCGGTTACGCGCAGAGGATTCAACCGATAGGACCGCTCGACCTTGTCCATGACCGCCGTCAACTCGGCGTCGAGGCGCCCCAGATAGAGCGTCGACATCAACCGCGCGCGCTCAGACGCTTTCCAGAGCGCCGCCTCCAGCGGCCAGACCGCGTAGTTCCGGTGCCGCGCGGGGCTGAAAATCGTCGCGTCGTGACGGAAGAGATTGCCGCGCCTGGCGAGGCGGCAGGCGAAGCGCACGCGCTGACCGGCATACGCTTCCGGGTTTGCCATCAGCGCCGCGAGGCTGACGTCTACGGTTTCGCGTTTTGTCTCCGCAGCCCCCCGCGCCGCCCCCGGCATCAGCAAAACGAGTAGCAGCAGGCAGATCGATTTCGATGGCATGCCGGTCTCTCCGATATCAACGCACTCGGTGTCCGCCGCTGCGGACACTTCCATCCAATTGATCGACCGGATCGGAAGATCGCCTGCAGCCCTTTTCAACTTATCCCGCATGACCGCACCGCCGCCCTTGACAGCATCCGCGCCCCGCGCGTAGGCTGATATCGCCCTTGTCGAGGAGAACGCATGCGTATCGCCGTCTTCCTGCACAATGAGTTACCGTGTTTCCGCCTCGAGGAAGCGCAGGCCGAGCGGCTGCGCGCAGCCCTGCCCGAGGCCGATATCGTCCACTGCCGCGACGCCGAGTCCTTCGCCGGGGCCTTGCGCGGCGCGGAGATCGCCGTCGCCTGGCGCTGCGAACAAGCCTGGGTCGACCAGGCCGAGAACCTGAAGTGGCTGGCTACCCCGGCCGCCGGGCGGGAGTATTTCAACGCGCATCCGCTCCCGGGCGTGGAGGTCATGCACGGCGCCTTCCACGGCGAGATTATGGGCGAGACGGTGCTGGCGATGATGCTCGCGCACAACCGCGGCATCCTGACGACCCACCGGCTGCGCGGGACGGACCTATGGCCGCGATCGGCGCTGGCCGGAGAGATGAAGACCCTTGCCGGCGAACATGCGGTGATTCTCGGCTTCGGCAACATCGGCCGCTGGATCGGCCGCTTCGCCAAGCGCTTCGGCATGCGCATCACCGGGATCAAGCGTACCCCCGCGCGCCTGCCGGAGTACTTCGACGTCCACGACCGGATCGTGCTGATGGACCGGTTCACCGAGGCGCTCGGGGAGGCCGACCACCTGATCCTGGCGCTGCCCTCGGACACCGGCACGGACCGCCTCGTCGGCGCCGGGGAACTGGCCTGCCTGCCGTCTCGCGCCGCCGTCTACAACGTCGGGCGCGGCAACGCCATCGACGAGACCGCGCTGGCGCAGGCCCTGGGCGAGAAGCGCATCGCCGGGGCGTACCTCGACGTCTTCGCGACCGAACCGCTGTCGGCGGATTCGCCGCTGCGGGAATGCGAAAACGTGCTTCTCATGCCGCACGCCTCGGCCTTCGCACCGAACTATCTCGATCTCTTCCTGAAGGAATTCGTCCAGCGCTACCGCGAAAAGTTCGGGTAGGGATTAGCGGTACCCCTTGGCCACCTCCGCCATCAGGCGCATCTTCTCCTCGGTCACGCCCGGCGGGCACGAATCGGAGTTGGCCAGCACGAACGGCCCGCCTCTGCCCTCGGCGATGACCTGCTCGCAGTACGGCCCCAGTTCCTCGAGCGAGAGATTCAGGAACGCCGTCGGCTCGATCCCGCCGATAATGCCGAAGTCGCCGCCGACGGCGGCGCGTGCCTCGGCGATGGTGACGTTCCCGGTCGGCGGCGGCGAGATGCTCTCGACCGCGCAGGCACCGGTGTCTTTCATGCGGCCGACCAGATCCTTCACGTGACCGCAGGCGTGCTGGACATAGCGCTTGCCGTGCGCGGCGAGGGTCTTGCACCACTCGCGGATCTCCGCGCCGATGAACCGGTCGTACTGGGCGGGCGAGTAGTTCTGCGTGCTCGAATCCTCCCAGGTAAGGTAGTAGTCGTAGCAGTCCGCCTCCATGGCCAGGCGCACCGCCTGCAGGTCGTTCTCGACCATGACGCGCCAGAGCGCGTCCACCGTTTCGGGGTAATCCTCCAGCGCGTAGATCAGTTCCTCGGTGCCGACGTGATGCTCGACCAGGCTCTGGTAGGCGGATTTGCAACGCGGGATCAGCATCCCGATCGAGAGGCCCTCGCCGCCGGCGCCGTTCAGGTGGTTCTCGACCGGCTCGCGGTCGATCTCGAATTTCGTATGCTCCTCGATCCACGTCAGCACCTTGAAGTCCTCTTCCTCCTTCAGCGAATGCTCGATCAGGAAACTCGTGTTGCCGGAGTCACTTCCCTTGCGGGCTTCGCGCAGCGTCCCCACCGGCGTCACCGTCTCGGTGACCGTGCGGCCGTTCTCCTCGAACGACCGCGTCCGGAGTTCCGGCGGGATCGCCTTCACCGGGCACGGCGCCCCGCGCCACAAGGGCGTCGCGCCCACGCGCTGCAGGTAAGCGAGTGGTCCGACCCGCTGCGTCGCCTCGTCGAGGCTGGACCATAGATATGCCAAAAACGGCGAGAACGGCAGGTAATCGACGGGGCGATTCTCGAGCGCGGCTTCCAAGCGCTCCTTCGCGGTCATCTCGGATGTCATCGCGCTCCCTCGGCGGTCGTTCAACGGCTGAGATACTCTCGCGCGCGGGTGAAGATCTCTTCCGGCTCGGCCATGCGACCGGGCCCGGTGGTGCCGCACGCCAGACGCCCCTCGCCCGGGCCGACGAACATCACCCCGCGCTTGCGCAGGATCGAGAGGTTCTTCTGCGTCGCCGGGTGGCTCCACATGTTGCTGTTCATCGCCGGCGCGGCCAGCACCGCCGCCTTCGTCGCCAGCAGCGTGCACAAGAGCAGGTTGTCGGCCAATCCCAGCGCGTACCTGGCCAGCGTGTTCGCCGTCGCCGGCGCGAGGATGACCAGTTCCGGCCGCTCCGCGAGCGGGATGTGCCCGGCCTCCGCCTCGCGCGTATCCCACAGACCGGCGTGAACCCGTCGCCGCGTCAGCGTCTGGAAGGTCAGCGGCTGGACGAACCTCGTCGCCGCGTCGGTCATGATCACGTCGACCGCGGCGCCGGCCCTGGTCAGCCTGCTCGCGAGGTCCGCGGCCTTGTACGTGGCGATGCCGCCGGTGACACCCAGGAGAATCGGTCTGCCATCCATGCGCATATCCCGTTTATCTTCCGTATTCGGCGACGAGCATAAGCGGGTGAGGCGGGAAATGCAAGTGCGGCGCGGCGCGATCGAACGAAAAAGCCGGCCTCCGTCGCGGACTGCCGGCTTGTAATCTGAAGGTCAACCCGGCCGGCGGCCGGCCCCGGCGCCGCGTCAGTCGCTCTTGCTCGACGACGCCTTCGTCTCGCTCTTGGTCGGCGACGCGGTCTCGGACTTCGCTTCGGTTTTCGACTCGATCTTCGTCTCGCCCTTGCTCTGGGATTTCTGGCCGGCGCGCTTGTAGTCGGTTTCGTAGAAACCGCTGCCTTTGAAAATGATGCCTGCGCCCGCGCCGACGAGCCGCTGGAGCTTGCGCTTGCCGCAGACCGGGCACTTCTTCAGCGGCTTGTCGCTCATCGACTGGAACTGCTCG
Source organism: uncultured Planctomycetaceae bacterium (assembly GCA_964457365.1). Taxonomy (GTDB): domain Bacteria; phylum Planctomycetota; class SZUA-567; order SZUA-567; family SZUA-567; genus CAYWFP01. The sequence continues at coordinate 5,142 of CAYWFP010000015.1, read as the reverse complement.
AACGTGTGTTCACAGGCCTCGCATTCGTAATCGTAGGTCGGCATGGTGCGCTCCTCTCGTTCGTCGCCAGCGTAAGGCGTCTCAGCATACACGCCCGGCCACCCGCTGGCTAGTCCTTTTTCGCTTCTTCGTCCTTCTCTGCCGGATTATCTGCCTCGGCACTCGTCGCCACCGGCGCGGCGGAAACCACCACCTTGGACGGCCGAATGACGAATTCGTCCACCCGGTACCCGGCCTGGAAGACCTCGATCACCGTGTTCGGCTCGTGCGCGTCGGTGGGAACGGCGGTCATCGCCTCGTGCAGCCGCGGGTCGAATTTCTGTCCCAGCGCCGGGATCTCGTCGACGCCTTCGCGATGCATCGCCTTCCACAAATTTCCGCGCACCAGCTTGACGCCTTCGTGCAGCACTTCGTAGCTGTCGTGTTTCTCGCCCTCGGCGATGGCGCGGTCCAGGTCGTCGAAGGCGGGGAGAAACTCCCTGAGGAAGTCCGCCAGCGCCTGCCGCTTCCACTCGCGTTTCTCGCGCGCGACCCGCTTGCGATAGTTGTCGAAATCCGCCGCCGTCCGCTGCGCGAGGGCCTTGTAATCTTCCTCGGCTTCGGCCGGCTCCGCCGGCGCCTGGCCTTCCTGCGCCTTCTGGTAAGCCGAGGCCGCCCTGCCGCGCGGCGAGCGCGCCCCCGAAGGCAGCGCCACCGTATCGGCCTCCGACGAAGGCGTCGCCTCACCGCCCGGCTCGTCCGACGGCATCTCCGCCGGAGTCTCTTCGGCCTGATCTGGTTCCTTCTCTTCGGGCATAGCCGTGTTCTACTCCTCGGTGAAATACCGCTTGATCGTATCGAGAAAGCTCTGCCGGTTCTCGCTGACGTTCTTGTGCTCGATCGAAGCCAGCTCCTCCAGCAGTTCCCGCTGCCGCCGGGTCAGCTTCTTCGGTGTCTCGACGACCACCTGCACGATCTGATCGCCCTGGCCGTAGCCGCGGATGTGCGAGAAGCCCTGGCCCCGGAGGCGGAAGATCTGCCCGCTCTGAGTGCCGGGCGGGATCTTCACCTGCGCCTTGCCGCGCAACGTCGGCACCTCGATGGTCGCTCCGAGCGCCACCTGCGAGAAGGTGACCGGCACCTCGCAGACCACATCGTCGCCCGCGCGATGGAAGAAGCGGTCCTCCTCGACGTAGACGTAGCAGAACAGATCGCCCCGGGGCCCGCCGCTGAGACTGGGCTCGCCTTCGTCGGGAATGCGCAGACGCGTGCCGTCCTCCACCCCGGGCGGAATATTGACCCGGATGCGAACCTTCTTGGTGATGAAGCCCGAGCCCCTGCAGTCGCCGCAGGGACTGGCGATATGCACGCCCTTGCCGTGGCAGTTGGGGCAGGTCGTGGCCACGGAGAAGAACCCTTGCGTACGGAATACCTGCCCCTTGCCCTGGCAGGTAGAGCAGACCTGAGGTTGAGTGCCGGCCGCCGCGCCGCTGCCGCGGCAGGTGCCGCAGGTCTCGTTGCGGTTGAGCTCGATCGTCTTGTGGCAGCCGAAAGCCGCCTCCTTGAAGGAGATGTTGACGCGGCATTTGAGCGAGTTGCCCGCGCGCACCCGGCTGCGACCGCCGCCGGGACCGCCCATGCCGCCGAAGATGCCGTCGAAGATCGAGCCGCCGCCGAAGATGTCGGAGAAGTGGGAGAAGATGTCCTCGAAGTTGGTGAACTGCTGCCCCGCGCCGCCGACGCCTTCGTGACCGAAACGATCGTACGCCTGCCGTTTCTCCGGATCGTGCAGCACCTCGTAGGCTTCGGCGGCCTCCTTGAATTTCTGTTCCGCCTCCTTGTCGCCGGGATTGCGGTCGGGGTGATGCTTCATGGCCAGCTTGCGGTAGGCGCGTTTGATCTCGTCCTCAGACGCCTCTCGCGACACGTCGAGAATCTCGTAGTAGTCTCGCTTCGCCATCGCACCCCGTCCGTCGCTCATGACGCCCCCTCCCGGGGCGCGCCCGCCTTATACTCCGGGCGAAACAGCGATTCGCCACAGCGGGCGCGTCTAGCACACCGCCCCGGCCCCGGCAGGTACCGGCGCGCCGGGGCGGCGATCCGCGGCCCGAAGCCGCAATTATGCCGACCCCTTTCCCGCGGGAAAAAAGGTCAGACCACGGCACCGGCTACCGGGGATTTCTCCTTCTCCTCCGGCGCTTCGGTGACCATCGTCTCCACCGTCAAAAGCAGCGTGGCGATCGAGCCGGCGTTCTGCAGCGCCGTCCGCGTCACCTTCGCCGGGTCGATCACGCCCGCCTTGAGCATATCGCCGTATTCGCCGGTAAAGGCGTTGTAGCCCCACGCGGCGTTCTTTTGTTCTTCCACCTCCGCGGCGACCACCGTCCCGTCGAGGCCGGAGTTGTCGGCGATGGTCACGATCGGCGCCTTGAGCGCGTCGTAGACGATGTCGACACCGATCTTCTCGTCGCCCTTGGCTTTGCCGCGTACGCCTTGGACCGCTTCGCGACAGCGCAGAAGCGCCACTCCGCCGCCCGGGACGACGCCTTCCTCGGCCGCCGCGCGCGCGGCGTGGAGCGCGTCCTCGACGCGGGCCTTCTTCTCCTTCATCGCCTCCTCGGTCGGCGCGCCGACGTGGACCACCGCCACGCCGCCCGAGAGCTTGGCCAGCCGTTCCTGCAGCTTCTCGCGGTCATAGTCGCTGGTGGTCGCCTCGATACGGTTCTGGATTTGGCTCACGCGCGACTGGATATCCTTGTTCCGGCCGGCGCCTTCGACGATGGTGGTGTTGTCCTTGTCGACGACGACGCGCTTGGCCTGGCCGAGTTGCTCGAGCTCGACGCTCTCGAGCTTGATCCCGAGGTCCTCGGTAAAGGCCGTACCGCCGGCGAGGATCGCCATGTCCTCGAGCATCGCCTTGCGGCGATCGCCGAAGCCCGGCGCCTTGACCGCGCAGACGTTGAGCGTGCCGCGCAGGCGGTTGATCACCAGCGCCGCGAGCACCTCGTTCTCCACCTCCTCGCTGACGATGAGCAGGGGCTTGCCGGCCGTGGCGACCTTCTCCAAAAGCGGCAGGAAGTCGCGCAGGTTGCCGATCTTCTTCTCGTGCAGCAGGACGTACGCGTCCTCCATGACGCAACTCATGCTGTCGGGCTCGTTGATGAAGTACGGACTCTGGTAGCCCTTGTCGAACTGCATGCCCTCGACCAGGTCGACGGCGGTTTCGATACCCTTGGCCTCCTCGACCTGGATAACGCCGTCGGAACCGACGCGATCCATGGCATCGGCGATGATGTCGCCGATTTCCTTGTCGTTGTTGGCGCTGATCATCGCCACCGCGGCGATGTCCTCCTTCTTGCGGCAGGGCTTGCTCATCTTCTCGATCTGCCCCACCGCGGCCTCGACGGCCTTCTCCACGCCGCGCTTGAGCGCCATCGGGTCGGCCCCGGCGGTGACGTTCTTGAGCCCGACCGCGTAAACCGCCTCGGCCAGCACCGTCGCCGTGGTGGTGCCGTCGCCGGCGACGTCGGAAGTCTTCGAGGCCACCTCCTTGATCATCTGCGCGCCCATGTTCTCGAACGGATCCTCGAGCTTCACCTCCTTGGCCACGGTGACGCCGTCCTTGGTCACGCCGGGCGAGCCGAAGCTCTTGTCGAAGATGACGTTGTGGCCGGTCGGCCCCATGGTCGACTTGACCGCCTTGGCCAGACGGCGAACACCGGCGAGGATTTTCTGCCGGGCTTCTTCGCTGAACATCAACTGCTTCGCAGCCATTTGCACTCCTCCAGTCGCGGAAGGGGCGTGCCCCTCCGATGCGGGTAACGTTCTACAGCTTGGCGAGCAGGTCGCTCTCGCGCATGATCAGATACTCCTCGCCCGCCACCTTGACCTCGGTGCCGCTGTACTTGCCGAAGAGAACACGGTCGCCCTTCTTGACATCGGGCTTGGCGCGCTCGCCGCTGTCGAGCATCTTGCCCGGACCCACGGCGATGACTTTCCCCTCCTGGGGCTTCTCCTTGGCGTTCTCCGGCAGGATGATACCGCCGGCGGTCTTCTCCTCGGCTTCCACGCGCTGCACGACGATACGGTCGTCCAGGGGCTGCAACTCGATTTCCGATTTCTTGCTCTTGGCCATTATCCCTGCTCCTTGCGCTTGTCAACCGCCCGCGAGGGGCGAATCCTAGTAGTCCATGTCGTCCGGCATCCCCGCGCCGGCGCCCTCGTCCTCGTCCTGCGGCGCCTCGGCCACCATGCATTCGGTGGTCAGCAACAATCCCGCCACCGAAGCGGCGTTCTGTAGCGCCGTCTTCTCCACCTTCGCCGGGTCGATCACGCCGTCCTTGACCAGGTCGCCGTACTCGCCGGTGAGGGCATTGTAGCCGAAGTTGCCCTTGTTCTGCATGATCTTGCGCACCACCACCGCGCCGTCGACGCCGGCGTTCTCGGCGATCTGCCTCAGCGGCGCCTCGACGGCCTTGCGCACGATCGCCACGCCGGTGGCCTCGTCGCCCTTGAGCTTGATCTTCTCGAGCGTCTCGGCCGCCGCGCGGATCAGCGCCACGCCGCCGCCGGGGACGATGCCGCTCTCGATGGCCGCGCGCGTGGCGTGCAGCGCATCCTCGAAGCGGGCTTTCTTCTCCTTCATCTCGCTCTCGGTAGCCGCGCCGACATTGACCTGCGCGACGCCACCGGCGAGCTTGGCCAGCCGCTCCTGCAGCTTCTCGCGGTCGTAGTCGCTGGTGGTCGCCTCGATCTCGGCGCGGATCTGCTTGACGCGCGCGCCGACGTCCGCGGCCGAGCCCTTGCCCTTGATGACGGTGGTGTTGTCCGCGTCGACGGTGATCTTCTGCGCCTGTCCCAGGTCGTTCAGCGTCACCTTCTCCAGCGGAACACCCAGATCCTCCATGATCGCCTTGCCGCCGGTCATGACGGCGATATCCTGCAGCATGGCCTTGCGCCGGTCGCCGAAGCCGGGGGCCTTGACCGCGCAGACGTTGACGATGCCGCGCATCTTGTTCACCACCAGCGTCGCCAGCGCCTCGCCCTCGACGTCCTCGGCGATGATCAGGAGCGGCACGCCCTTCTTGCTGACCTCGTCCAGCAGCGGCACCAGGTCCTTGGCGTTGCTGACCTTCTGCGCGTGGAAGAGGAGGTAGCACTTCT
>CAYWFP010000014.1:0-53699 GCA_964457365.1 uncultured Planctomycetaceae bacterium | reverse complement strand
TCCAACCAGGACTCACGGGAGAAAGGAACCTTGCGAATCCCGTGAACGCTTACCATGGCGGAAAAACTGGAAGCCTATTACGGACTGCCGAAAGATGTCGTATTCTGCAAGCGCTGTGTGATGTCGAACCAGCGCCCGTGCTCGTCTCCCGGAGGCGAGGCGAAGCATACCAAAGCGCGGATCACGCCGACGTTGAACATGCACACTGATGGCGTCTGTGATGCCTGCCATTATGCGGACACCAAGGAAGGCATCGACTGGGAAGCGCGCGAGAAGGAACTCATGGAACTGCTCGACAAGCACCGCAGCACGGATGGCAGTTACGACTGTATCGTTCCCGGCAGCGGCGGCAAGGACTCCGTGTATGCGGCGCATCAACTCAAGTATAAATACGGTATGCACCCGCTGACCGTTACGTGGCCGCCAATGCTTTATACAGAGTACGGCTACAGGAACTTCCGCAACTGGATCGAGATCGGTGGCTTTGACAATATAAGCTACAATCAGAACGGCCGGGTACAACGCCTCCTGACCCGACTCTCGATCGAGAATCTGTTGCATCCGTTCCAGACTTTCATCCTCGAACAGAAGAATCTCGCGCCCAAACTCGCTCTCAAATTCAAGATCCCGCTCGTTTTCTACGGCGAAAGCGAAGCGGAATACGGCAATCCGATTGCCGAGACCGAACATTCTCTCCGTGACAAATCGTATTTCGCATACAGGAATATCGACGATCTCTTTCTCGGTGGAGTTTCGGTGCGGCGATTGCTCGACGAGTACGATGTTGATCTGAGTGACCTGATGGCCTATTTCCCGGCCGATTACCGTGAACTTGAGCAGGGGCATGTCGAGGTTCGCTATCTCGGTTATTACCTCAAGTGGACGCCTCAGGAAGCATACTATTATGCAGCGGATAATTGCGGATTCCAGGCGCGTCCGCATCGCAGCGAAGGCACGTACAGCAAATACAACAGCATCGACGACAAGATCGATGATCTGCATTATTACACCACCTATATCAAATTTGGCCTCGGCCGCGCGTCGTATGACGCCTCGCAGGAGGTACGCAATAAACACCTCACGCGCGAGGATGCGGTGGCGCTCGTGCGCAAGTTTGACGGCGAGGTGCCGATGCGATACCTCTCGGATGTAATGGACGCCATCGGCATGGAGGAAAGCCACTTCCACGTATTATGCGACCAAGCGCGTTCTCCACATCTCTGGAAGCAAGAGGGTGGCGAGTGGAAATTACGACATCAGGTTTCTTGAAAGCCCGGATATGTAAAAAATAGATATAGACTTCCAGCGATATTTTGAATTGACATGGACACAGCAATATTTAGCGCCACCCGTGGAAGAGATATCCCGCGTCGTGAATGCTATAAATGATATTGTGGAGCTTATCCACTCCGATTACGAGGTGCAGTGTGGGCGATTCGGATCATGGAAAAAAGACTTGTCGTCAGCATTAATGGCAATGCAGTTGTCCGTAGCCTTCGAGGCAACATTTCTCTATCGCCTTTCGCACGTGCTTTTCATTGCTGACAAAGAAGATCCATGTCTCCCCTTTTTAGCGAATATGATGCGCATGCGCACTGGCGCAGAGATTTATTATAGCAATCGGATCGGTCCCCGGTTCAATGTCCAGCATGGAACAGGGATTGTCATCGGGCCGAATAATGTAATTGGCGCTGACTTCACAATCCACCAAGGGGTTACGATAGGGCAAAGCAACCTTAATCGTTCATCTGAAGCCGCAACAATCGGCAGCAACGTTACTGTTTTTGCAAATGCAATTGTGTTGGGCAGCCGGAAAATTGCAGATGGAGTCACGATTGGCGCCGGAGCGGTATTATGTAAAGACGCAGACCAGCCGGGAGGCGTTTATGTAGGCGTGCCAGCGACACTACACGCGTCATGAGGAAAAGATGAAAAAAAAGCGTAAAATCATAATCCGGGTTTTCTCCCAGCAGAAGGGGTTCTTCGCTTCCCTGGCAAAGCGCCTGGATCAAGAGCATGACGTGCGACTCGTCACAATAGACATCAATTGCGAGATTCTGCTGCGGAAGCTGCTGCCGGATCTCGGCGAAAAAATTGTAAATCTATCCGGCTTCAGCTACGAAGTGGACGAAGCACAGATTATTCCACAATGCATGGCAGTCGAAGAGAAGTACGGGGTGCGCTTCTCGATGATGGCAGCACAGGACCGGGCACTCGGCCGAGGCTATCTTCTGAATGTGGATCGCTATCCAGCCATTGCGCGTGCGTCATGGCCTTGTGAGCGAAAATGCCGCGAGTTGCTCGAACAGTTCCGGTATGCCGAGCATATCGTAGAGTGCTTCTCCCCAGACATGGTGATTGATCTCATTCCCTTTCCGGTTTCTTACGCAGTATTTATTCATCACGGAATTCTGAATATTGGCATCGCAACAGCACGTATTGGTACACGACAGCAATGGATTGACAATCCGGGCATGGGCAACGAAGCCATGGTTGAACGGGTCAGGAAGCATATAGAAAACCCGGCCTCACTTTCCGAACAGCTCCCATTTGATATGAAACAGGACGTGTGGGCTCAAGCAGAACATTCCCGGACGGATTATACGTTCCTGCGAGCATGCACCCAGAGCCTGAATATTTTGCGGCGGGCATTGCGCGAGTTTGTGCTGTCTCGGCGCAAACAAGCTTCCTATCATCCGCTGGGATGGGTCCCCTCACGCTTTCGTCGTTGGTCTAGCTACCACTATGTAGCGAAGCATGGCGTGACGCCGGATCGACTCGAAGGAAAACGGATAGTATATTTCCCTCTGCATCTTGAGCCCGAAGTAGCGCTTCTATGGGCTTCCAATGAATTTACAAATTCTTTGGAAGCGATCTCCTGGATTTCCAAATCTCTACCGGCAGATGTTCGTCTCGTGGTTCGCGAGCATTCGACGTCTTTTGGAGTTCGCTCCAGATGGTATTACGAAACCCTGCGGCAGATGCCGAATGTTCTTCTTGCCGATCCGAAAATTCATAGCTGGGACTGGATCAAGGCGTCGACATTCGTGGCTACGATCGCCGGCACGGTGGCGCATGAAGCGGTGCTCTTCGGTCGCCCGGCCCTGGTCTTCAATCGCTTTCATCCCGTCGAGGGGTTGCCTTCGGTTCGTATTGCCGAGAGCTTTCGGGATACGGAGCGCGCTGTCGGGGAATTGCTGGCCATGCCGACTGCAACTCCTGAGCTAGACCTTTCGCGACGCGCACTGGCAGCGGCAATCGAGGAGACCTCGTTCGAACTGCCCGGCTTTCCTGAGTCCTACGCGGGCAAGGAATTGGTGCCCGAGATGGCGGAGAGGGCCGTCGCACGATTGTACGAAAAGTATCCAGAGGAGTTCTCTGTGCCAATGCCAGATACTGGTAATGCCGAAGACTCTAGCGCTCGGGAATCGGTATGACCATAAACAAGCATCATTCCCAAATTGTCGAAAGAATTCTCCTGCCATTGTCAGCATCTATTAATGATGCAATGGAATGCATAAATCGAACCTTGAAAGGAATTGTGCTGATCGTTAATCAAGAGAGAAGGCTTATCAGCACCATCACCGATGGTGATATCCGCCGCGCCCTGCTGCATGGCATGATGCAATCCGATTCGCTCGACAAAGTGATCGAAACCAAACCGTCAAACCGGATCACGACGGCGCCGGTCGGCACCTCGGACGAGGCGTTGATCGAACTGATGACGGAACGCGGCGTGCGCCAAGTGCCTTTGCTCGATGCCGAAGGGCGGGTATGCGACCTGGCATGTCTGGACGATCTGGTCGTGGACTCATTCAGTCACGTGCAGGCGGTGGTCATGGCTGGCGGGTACGGCCGGCGCCTGAGACCGTTGACCGAGGACACCCCCAAGCCGATGCTGGAAGTGGCAGATCGGCCGCTTCTCGAGCATATGATCGATCATCTGCGCGAGAGCGGGATCGGCCGCATCTGCCTGTCGACGCACTACCATGCGAATGTGATCCAGGACCACTTTCGCTCCGGCGAAAAGATGGGCGTAGATATCAGTTATGTTCAGGAAGAACAACCGATGGGGACTGCCGGGGCGTTGGCGTTGATGGATGTTTCGGTAGAAGGGCCGCTGCTGGTAGTGAACGGCGACATTCTGACCAAGGTCGATTTCAAGCAACTGCTGGCCTTTCATCAGGAACACAAGGCGGCGCTGACCGTCGGCGTGCGGGCGTATGACGTCCCCGTCCCTTATGGCGTGGTCGAGGTCGAGGGCGTGCATGTTCGCCAATTGCGCGAAAAACCGGTGCTGAAATTCAACGTCAACGCCGGCATCTATTTGATGGAACCGGAGATCCGCAAGGAGATACCGCTCGGTCGCAAGATGGACATGACCGACCTGATCGATATCCTGATCGAACAGGGGCGTACAGTTGTCTGCTTTCCCATCCACGAATACTGGATGGATATCGGTACACCCGAGGATTACGCGCGCGTCAACGAGGATCTGCGTTCGGGAAAATTCTGAAGCCGACGTGGAGCCACCCCCAGGTGATGATGGAGCCGTAATGAATACATCCGAAAAGATCGGATACTTATCGAGAATCGAAGAGAAGCTGGCACCGATGCGATCGGCCGGCCGGCGGATCGTTCATTGCCACGGCGTCTTCGACATTCTCCACGTCGGATACATCCATTACCTGCAGCATGCCTGTGCGCACGGCGACGTGTTGGTTGTGACGGTGCGCGGCGACGCACAATTCGCACCGGGAGAGGCACCGCCGGCGTTTTCGCAGGAATTGCGCGCGCAGGCGTTGGCTGCGTTGGACTGCGTGAATCTGATCGCCATCTGTCCCGAGGCGGATTCACTGGAAGCAATCCGGCGAATCCGTCCGGATGTCTTCGTGCGCGGCACCTTTCGCGAAAAGTCCATGCGAGAACATGAGACGATTTTATCGAAAGAGAAGGCCCTGGTTGAATCGCTGGGCGGCACGTTCGTGCAGATCGATGGCGACGGGTACAGCGCCTCCAGTCTGATCAACCGGCACCTCGACATCTTCAGCCCGGAAGCCACGATCTTCCTGCAGGATTTTCGCAAGCGTTATACGGCGGACCAGATCTGCGACGAACTCAAAAAGATCCGTAAACTAAAAGTCTTGACCATTGGCGAGACGATTATCGACGAGTATCAATTCTGCCTGGTCATGAACAAATCGAACAAGGAGCCGATCCTCGCGGCCAAGCATCTTCACGAGAAGGCATATGCCGGCGGCATTCTCGCGATCGCCAATCATCTGGCCGATTTCTGCGAGCACGTCGGCGTACTTTCCTACCTGGGAGATCGCGATTCACGGGAAGCATTTGTCCGCGAATCCCTGCACGAGAAGATCGCCGCCGAATTTATTACCAAGAACAACAGCCCGACAGTGGCGAAACATCGTATCCTCGAGGAATACATGGCGGTAAAGCTGTTCGAGGTATATCACATCAATGATGCGCCTTTGGAAGGCTCCGACGAGGATGCTTTCTGTGAGAAGCTGGTGGCATTACTCCCCGAATACGACGTGGTAATCGTCGCTGATTACGGTCACGGCCTTTTTGGCGAACGCTCGATCAACCTGCTCTGCGAAAAGGCGAACTTTCTCGCGGTGAATGCACAGATCAACGCCGGTAACCGCGGATTCAATTTCGTCAGCAAGTACCCGCGTGCCGATTACGTCTCGATCGACGAGGCCGAAGCACACTTGGAGGCACGCGATTCGAGCGCCGATATCCGCGTAATCATCGAGGGAATTGCCCGGCGGATGAGCTGCCCGCATTTCATGGTGACCCGCGGCAAACGGGGCGGCTTGTATTACGAACTGGACAAAGGCTTCACCGAAGTGCCCGCCTTCGCCATCAAGCTCGTCGACCGCATCGGCGCCGGAGATGCCTTCCTGGCGTTGACCGCGCCGTGCGTGGCCGCTGGATTGCCACCGGAACTGATCGCCTTTATCGGCAACGTGGCGGGCGCGGAGGCTTGCCGCATCATGGGCAACGAACGTTCGATCCGCATGGAGGAGATGAGCGCCCATATCGCGAGCCTGCTGCGCTGAGAGGAGATGGATGGACGCGTCCTGGATGCAGCACCGAAAGCGGATATGCCAGCTGCTGGCAGGCATGGAGGTGAGTGGGGCTGAGGCAGAAGCACTCTCGCCGGATGAAGGTTTCGCGCAATGGCGCACCCTGACGGCGATGCTCCGCCAGCAACGACAAACGATTTACCTGATCGGTAACGGCGCCAGCGCTTCGATGGCCAGTCATATGGCCGCCGATCTGGCCAAGAACGCGCGTCTTCACACTCAGGTTTTTACCGACGTCGCCTTGATCACCGCGATCTCGAATGACATGGGATATGATCAGGTCTTCGTGGAGCCCTTGCGCCGGCGTGCTTCGGCCGGAGACATGCTCGTAGCGATCAGCAGTTCCGGCGCTTCACCGAACGTTCTGGCCGCCGTGGACTGGGCGCGGGAGCACGAACTGAACACGGTAACGCTCTCGGCGATGCAGGCCGGGAATCCGTTGCGCCAAAAAGGAGTGCTGAATTTTTACATCCCGGCGCAGACGTATAGCGAGGCCGAAACATCTCATGCCGCTGTTCTGCATTACTGGATGGACCTGGTCGAGATCGATGGACAAAACGGGGGATCATGAGCGACAAATATCGCATTGACAGCCACAAATTGATCTATCATCCTGAACGAGTGACCGCATGGCGCGCGGGCGAGAACGTGTACCCGCTGTATATCGAGGTCAGCCCGACAGGACAGTGCAACCACCGCTGCGTTTTTTGCGGATTGGATTTTATGGGATATCAAAACCGGCGCTTGGATACGGCGATGCTCGAGACCCGACTGACCGAGATGGGGCGTCTCGGCGTCAAGAGCATCATGTACGCCGGCGAGGGCGAACCGTTTCTGCACCCGGACATGTGCGAGATCGTCGCCGCGACCACGACCGCCGGCATCGACGCGTCACTGACGACCAATGCCGTGCTGATGAACGAGGAGCGCGCCCGTGCGGTGCTGCCGCACTGCGCCTGGATCAAGGTGAGCATCAACGCCGGCACACCGGAGACGTACGCGAAGATCCACTCTTGTAAGCCCGGAGATTTCGAACGCGTTATCGGAAACATGACGCGCGCGGCCGAACTCAAGGCCGAGAACGGTTGGAGGTGCACCCTCGGCATGCAGTTGATCCTGCTTCCGGAGAATCGCGATGAAGTCGTGTCGTTGGCCCGGAAAGCATGCGAGATCGGCATGGATTACCTCGTGGTCAAACCTTACAGCCAGCATACGCAAAGCCATACGACAGCGTACCGGGATATTCGCTACGAGCAGGATCTGGCGCTGGCCGACGAACTCGCCGAATTGAATACCAATACCTTCTCCGCTATCTTCCGTTTGGAGACAATGAAGAAATGGGACGAAGCTGGCCGTCCGTACAAGCGCTGCCTGGCGCTCCCATTCTGGAGCTATATCGACGCGGGCGGCGGTGTCTGGGGTTGCAGCATCTACCTCGAGGACGAACGCTTCCTCTACGGCAATATCACCGAAGAAACCTTCGAGTCGATCTGGACCGGCGAGAAACGCCGCGCGTCGTTGGAGTGGGTGCGAAACGAACTCGACGTCTGCGACTGCCGCGTCAACTGCAGGATGGATGCGATCAACCGCTACCTCTGGGAGTTGCAGCATCCGCCCGCGCACGTGAATTTCATTTGAGCTGTAAATGCCGCCTGACCGAGGTATGCCATGTCGTTTCGCGTCCTGGGTGTCGACTTCGACAATACGCTGGCAATCTACGATGAACTTTTCCATCGTCTCGCCTGTGAGCGAGGCTTGATCGAACCGAGCTGTCCGCGCGTCAAACAGGATGTGCGTGATCGAGTACGTCGCCTGGAGAACGGCGAAGCAGCGTGGCAGCGCCTGCAGGCGGAGGCGTATGGGCCGCGAATCCAGGAAGCGGAAGTGGCGGCGAGCGCACCGCAAGCGCTTGAAGCGATAAGTCGCCGGGACATTCGGATCGTCATCATCAGCCACAAGACCAAAAATGCCGCCGCCGCGACGGAAGCGAACGATCTGCATCAGGCGGCGTTCGATTGGCTAAAGGTTAATTGCTTCTTCGATTCAGACAGGCTGGGATTGGATGCTTCCGCCGTACACTTTTGCACTACTCGCACAGAGAAGCTTTTCCGGATTCGAGACCTCGCCTGCGATTGGTTTGTTGACGATCTCGTCGAGTTGCTTCGAGAACCTACCTTTCCGAAAGCGACCAAGAAACTTCTTTATTCCCCGCATGCATATCCAGATCATGAAGATGCAAACATCTTTACTTCCTGGCAGGCGATCGCGGAGCATATATGTGGTGAGTGCGATGGAACATGAGCTGCAGCAATGGATCGAGAAACGTTTCGGAAGCTCCGTCACGCGACTGCAACCTTTGAGTGGAGGACGGAACAACCGCGCCTATTGCGTCGAGACCGCCGACGGGGAGCAGTTCATCGTCAAGACGTATTACGATGACAACCGTCGAGATCGGTTGCAGGTCGAGTTTTCCGCACTGCGGTTTCTCTGGGAACATGGTGAACGAGCAATCCCCGAACCGCTGGATCACGACGACGCGGCCCGACTGGGCGCTTATACGCTGATCGAGGGAGAGAGGCCCTACACGGGCGAGATGACACAAACAGATCTGGAGGCTATGGCGTCTTTTTTGGAAAGGCTTCACGCGCAGCGCCTGCATCCGGATGCAGCGCAGTTTTCATCTGCCTCGGATGACGGGCTTTGCCTGGAAATGATGATTTGCTCGCTTGAGAGGCGGCGAAGACGTTTTGACGATCTGGGGCCTGCCTCGATCCGAAATCTTCTGGACGACTGGGGAAAGGCGAGTGACGCAGTACTCCCCTCCTTTCGGAAGGGGGCGCGTTCTGCGGGAATTGACCTGCAGGAGTCTTTGCCGAAGATTCGGCAGACGCTAAGCCCTTCGGACTTCGGGCTGCACAACGCTATTCGAAGGCCCGACGGGACGTTGAACTTCCTGGATTTCGAATACTTCGGCTGGGATGATCCGGCCAAGTTGATCTGCGATACCTTGATGCACCCCGGGATGGACTTGGCAACAGCGGACCGGAAACGTTTCTGGCAAGCCTTATGGTCTATTTATGCTGCGGACGAGCGCCTTGCGTTTCGAGTTCGGCTTTGTTATCCTTTACACGCCTTGAAATGGTGCTTGATCTGCCTGAACGAGTTTTTGCCTGCCAACAACAGTTCTCGTTCTTTTTCTCTGGGTAATGAGAATTTCGTTGCCGGGCATCAACAGGTACAATTGGCCCGCGCGCGCCGATTTCTCGCGCAAGCGCAGGCGGATCTTCCTGGATGGCTGACCGATGAGTGAAGCAATGCCGGAAACGACGCAACTGGATCAACGCTCCATCGCCCTGCGGCGAACGATCATCGATATCCTTCACGCGGCCGGCCGTGGGCACGTGGGCGCAGCGTTGAGTCTGGTCGAGATTCTGCGGGTGTTGTATGACGACGTGCTTCGGCTCAAGCCGGAGGAGCCGGAGTGGGCCGCGCGGGATCGTTGCATTCTCAGCAAGGGCCATGGCTGCTTGGCGTTGTATCCGTTGCTGGCGGAAAAAGGTTTTTTTGAGGAAGCGCACCTCTGGAACTTTTGCAAACCCGGCGCGATCCTAGGCGGTCATCCCGAACGACGTAAGATTCCGGGGGTCGAAGCGACTACCGGCAGCCTCGGGCACGGCTTGTCCATCGGCCTGGGACGTGCGCTGCACGCACGCATGACTCGAGCCGAGTGGCGCGTCTTCGTCGTCATGGGCGACGGAGAATGCAACGAAGGAAGCGTCTGGGAAGCGGCGATGTGCGCATCCAAACATCGCCTCGATAATCTCGTGGCAGTTATCGATTACAACAAGCAACAATCCTATGGAACAACTAAATTGGTGCTGGAGCTGGAGCCATTTGCCGAGAAATGGCAGAGCTTCGGTTTCTCGGTCCGCGAAGTGAACGGACATGACGTCGCAGCGCTACGTGCAGCTTTCGCTTCTATTCCTGCCGAAACCGGACATCCGACAGCCATGATCTGCCACACTGTCAAGGGGAAGGGATTGCCGGTGGCGGAGCGAAATCTCGCATGGCACCACAAGAGCCGCCTGAGCGATCAAGAAGTGCAGGCGCTTCTGGAAAGCCTGGAAACAAACTGATGCGAAATACCAGTCTCGATATGGTCTTCGAACTCGCTCTGCAGGATGAGCGAATCCTCTTTCTCGGCTCGGATCTGGGCGCGGGAACGCTTTCTGCTTTCCAAACGAAATTGCCGGAACGCTTTTTTATGGAAGGCATCAGCGAAGCGAACCTGGTTGGCATGGCCGCCGGCTTGGCGATGGAAGGACATATCCCATATGTTAACACGATCGCGACTTTCATTACTCGCCGGGCATTCGAACAAGTTGCCCTGGATGTGTGTCTTGAAAACCTGCCCGTGAGGCTGATCGGCAACGGTGGGGGCATGGTCTACGCGCCACTCGGCCCAACACATGAAGCAACCGACGATCTGGCGCTGATGCGGGCGTTGCCGAACATGACTACCATCGCGCCTTGCGATGCCGACGAAATGCGCCGTCTGATGCCACAGACAGTGGAAGTTCCTGGGCCAGTCTACATCCGACTCGGCCGCGGGCATGACCCGATCGTCAGCTCCGATAGGCAAGACTGTGTTCTTGGCCGCGGAATCCCGGTACTAGCGGGGAGTGACGTGCTGCTGGTTACCACCGGTATTACGCTGAAGCTTGCCCACACCGCAGCTGAGATTCTGCTGGCAGAAGGGATCGAAGCCGGCATTCTACATTTGCCCACGATCAAACCGCTCGATACGGAGATGTTGCTCACGATGGCGCACAATATGAAAGCTGTCGTGCCCATCGAGGAGCATTCAGTGATCGGCGGATTGGGCTCGGCTGTGGCGGAGGTACTGCTGGAAGCGGGTCCGCGTCCGCTGCCGGCGTTTCGCCGTGTCGGTCTGCCGGACGTCTTTCCGGACGATTACGGACGCCAGGATGATCTGTTCAGACGCTATGGCCTCGAAACAAACGCGATTGCGGCGATGGTCCGAAAACTGCTGGGAAAGGCAACGCATGGGTGAGTTGCGAGAGATCATAACAAGGCAGCACAGCAGCACCTCCCGCGATTACCTGGGGCGCATGATGGACCAGAAGGTCGCTTGCATGGAAGTCGCTCGACAATACGATAAAGACTTTTGGGATGGTGACCGGCGTTTCGGCTATGGCGGCTACCGGTATGACGGTCGGTGGAGGCCCATTGCGGAGCAACTGATAGCGATTTACAACCTGACCGGGGCTTCGGCAATCCTGGATGCCGGGTGCGGCAAAGGGTATCTTTTGTACGAGTTGCACCAATTGCTTCCGGGGGCGAAGATCGTCGGCTTCGATATCTCGGAATACGCAATTCGGGAGGCCAAGCCGGAGATTCGTGACGCCCTCTTCGTACACCGGGCCCAAGATCCGTTGCCATATGGTAAAAACGAGTTTGATCTCGTGATTTCGATCATGACCATATATAATCTATTGCTGCCGGAACTGAAAGCCGCCTTGGCAGAAATCGAACGCGTGGGACGCCGGGGCTATGTGGTGATGGAGAGCTATCGCAACTTGCAAGAACTATTCAATCTTCAATGCTGGGCGTTGACTTGCGAGTGCTTCTTCCGCCCCGAGGAATGGATCTGGCTTTTCGGCGAATTCGGCTTCAACGGCGATTACGAGTTCGCGTATTTCGAATAACGAGATGGTCATGGCCTTGCTCTACTCCGCGATGAAGGTTTTCCACTACAAGGACAAGATCGACTCGCTTCCCCTTGAGGTGAGTGATGTACAACCACCGCTGCACATCCGTATCAAACCGACCAACGCTTGCAACCACAACTGTCACTATTGCGCCTATCGCGTCGATAGCCTGCAACTCGGCCAGAACATGAATATCGGAGACAGCATTCCGGTAGAAAAGATGCGGGAGATCGTTGAGGACCTTGTCGAGATGCAGGTCAAGGCAGTCACCTTCAGCGGCGGAGGCGAGCCATTCTGTTATCCACACCTTCTGGAGACCGCGCGACGCCTGGCCGAAAGCCAGATTCGCTTTGCAGCGCTCAGCAACGGTGCCCTCGTGAAAGGCGAGGTGGCGGAGGTGTTCGCCCGCCATGCCACGTGGCTGCGCATCTCCATGGACGGATGGAATGGGGAAAGCTATGCGAAGTACCGCGGCGTGGATGCGGGTGAATTCGATAGCGTGCTTGAGAATATACGGGATTTCAAGGCCTTCGGCGGCTCCTGCTATCTGGGGGTGAGCTTCATCGTCGACGAGGCAAACGGCATGCATGTATACGATTTTCTTCGGCGCATGCGCGACACGGGTACAGACAGCGTCAAGATATCCCCGTGCATCATCAGCAACGACGGCGAGGAGAACAACCGGTATCACCGTCCGTTTTTCGATCGTGTCAAAGCCGAGGTGGAGAAGGCCAAAGAAGAATTGGAAGATGCTACGTTCGAAATCTACGACTCCTATCATCTGCTCGAAGAGAAATTCGCGAAGGATTACGACTGGTGTCCGTACCTTCAGATCCTCCCGGTAATCGGGGCGGACCTGAACGTATACTCCTGCCAGGACAAGGCGTATAATCTGGAGTGCGGCTGTCTGGGGTCGATCGCGGAGCAACGGTTCCGCGACTTCTGGTTCGCGGATAAAAACAAGTTCTTCGAGATTTGCCCCGCTCGCGACTGCAATCATCATTGCGTGGCCAATGCAAAAAATCGTTTGTTGCTGAGTTACCTGGATACCGACAAAGGTCACCTTCCATTCATATAGGGGGCGCCTATGAGCGAGCTACCACTGCCGAAAAACTGGCGTTGGCTCTCCGAAGAGGTGATCCAATGTGAAGACGGTGTCTTTCGTTTTGACGAGATCGAGCTTCTAAAAAAGCTTGCACGTGGCATTCGCCGACAGCGTGTTCGGATCTGCCTTCATTCCTCGGCCCAATCGCAAACGCATGAGATGATTATCGTCCATGCCCGGGACACATATGTCCCCCCGCATTGGCACGAGGGAAAATCGGAGAGCGTCTATGCACTTGAAGGCACCGCGCGACACATCGTCTTCGACCAGAGCGGCGGGGTCGTGGATGTCATACGATTGAGTGCGGATCCGGCCCAAGGAATGCTGGCCAGAAGAATCGACTCGGGTGTTTCCCATACACTGCTGATCGAATCGGATGTCTTTGTGTTTCTGGAGGTGACGGGAGGACCATTTTTCGCGCGCGAGACCCGGTTTCCGGAGTGGGCTCCAGCGATTGACGATGAAGCCGGGCAAGCCGAGTTAATGAAGAAACTGCAGGAATATGCCAGAAATGTCAGGTGTTCACAATGACTTATACGAACAAGCACATTCTTGTGGTCGGGGGGAGTCGCGGCACGGGTATTGTTCTCGCAAAAGATTTGCTCCACGAGGGCGCCTGTGTGAGTTGTCTGTCTCGCACTGCTCCGCTTGAGCCGGTCGATGACTCCGGTTTTAATCACCAAGCCTGCGATATAACTGATCGACCTGCAGTTCATGATGCGCTGCGTGCATGCTGGCGTCTCAACGGGCCTCCGTGGGGTATTGTCTGCATGCAGCGGGCTCGCGCGGACGGCGACGCATGGGAGTTGGAGTTGAGCACGTCGTTATCTGCAACACGAGAAATCATCGAGGCCTCCGCTCCACTGTTCGGTTCCAATGGAGGCCGGATCGTGCTCATTGGATCCATTGCCACGGATCATATCGCCCGAGAGCAGCCTCTGAGTTACCACGTCTGCAAGGCTGGCCTGGAGCAGATGATGCGTTATTACGCTGTTGTGCTCGGCGAACAGAAAATCTGCGTCAATATGGTCTCGCCGGGAATTATTCTCAAGCCCGAAGCGCGCGATTTCTATAAGCAGCAAGAAAACCTTCTCGCCTTGTATCGTCGCATAGTCCCTCTGAAGCGAATGGGCGTTTCAGGCGATGTATCAGCGCTCATCCGCCTGCTTCTTCGTGAAGACGTGGGATATCTGACAGGGCAGAATATTGTGCTAGACGGCGGAATGTCGTTGCTTTGGCAAGAAAACGTCATGCGGGAAGCAGGAGACATGGGGTCGGTCGAAAACAAGCGAATGAATGAAAAGGATATCTAGATGAAGACGACAGTGCATCGTCGAGACGACTGTCGATTGTGTGGACAGAATAAACTCGATTTGGTATTGAACTTGGGCAAGACCCCACTCGCCGACGCGTATCTGCCCACAAAAGAAGCCGCGGTCGCTCTTGAGCAATACCCGCTGAATCTCTACCTGTGTTCATCGTGCGGCTTTGTCCAACTTCTCGACGAAATCCAGCCTGAAGGGATCTATAGTGATTATATTTACCGGACAACGAGTTCAGTCGGTTTGGGAGACCATTTTTTCCGATATGCGGATACTCTGATATCGTCACTGGGAGTCGAGCCAGGAAAGCTGGTCGTTGATCTGGGAAGCAATGACGGAACACTATTGAAGGCTTTTTTACGGAACGACATGAATGTGCTGGGGGTCGAGCCCGCCAGTAAAATCGCTCAAGAAGCGGTGCACGAGGGCATACCTACGGTTTGTGACTTTTTCAGCGCCAATCTTGGTCCCGCATTATGCGCAGAACATGGTCCGGCGGCATTGATAACAGCAAACAATCTTGTAGCCAATATCCCCGATCTTAATGATTTCATGCAGGGAATCGTAGCCCTTTTGGACGATGAAGGTGTTTTTGTCTTCGAAAGCTTTTATCTTGTCGAGCAAATCAGAAACATGGTGTTCGATTTCGCTTATCATGAGCACCTCTCGTATTTTACCTTGACCTCGCTTATCCCTTTCTTCAATAAACACGGGTTAGAGGTGTTCGATGCCGAGGCCATTCCGACAAAAGGCGGTTCGTTGCGCTATTTCGTTCAACACAAGGGAGGAAAGTACGAGGCTACCCGACGCATGCAGGAACTGCTGGACATGGAGGATGCGGAGGAGGTCGCGACGACAGAGTGTTTTCGCATTTGGAGCAAGAAAATCAACGCGGCGAAGTATGCCGTCCGGAGTAAACTCGCGGAGTATCGGCGAACTGGCCTGCGCATCGATGGATATGGCGCATCGGCCACGACGACAACACTGATGCACCATTTTGAACTGCACGAATTTGCCGAGGCATTATACGACGAAAATCCCGATAAACAGGGGCTGTATTCCCCAGGCATGGGATTGCCGGTTTTACCTCCCGAGAAAATTGTAGAGCGGAATCCGGACGTGATTGTTTTGCTCGCATGGAGGTTTGCGGAAATTATACATGATAAGATGGCTGCAAGTTTTCCCGATATACGATGGCTGGTTCCGTTGCCTGCGTGTCATGTGATTGCAGAGCACGGGTGAACTGAGTATCGCTCGAAGACCCGAGGGACATTCATGGCCTATAGCTGTAGAAATTGCAATTCCACCCGCTTGGCTTCGCTGATTGATCTGGGGTCGATGCCAATTGCACATAGACTTTTGGAGGAGCGCGATCAAGAGGAAGAGGTTTTCCCGTTCAGCGTTTCGTATTGCAGAGCTTGCGGAATGGCTCAGATTGTTAATCCGATTTCGGCCGATGTTCTCTATCTGGATTACAATTATTGTTTCACCAGTTGGAAAGCGGAACCGCATCGAATTGACGAGGTGCAGGAAATTCTTTCACTGGGACCTTCTGTTTCCGTTTTTGAGATCGCCGCTAATGATGGCAGTTTTCTGCATGCATTACGCGAAGCTGGCGCGGTGAACCTGATCGGCCTTGAGCCGAACCAGTATACGTCCAAACTTGCGGCAGATCGGGGTTTTCCGATTTATAATCATTTTCTCACACCGGCAGTCTGCAGACAAGTCATTGCCGATCACGGGCACTTCGATGTCGTTGTGGCCCGGCAGGTAATCGAGCATCTGATCGACCTTGGCCAGTTTTACGAATGTCTTGTGTTGTTGTTGAAGCCGAATGGCCATTTGTTCGTTGATGCACCGAATGTGCAGGAAGGCTTTCGGCATGGAGATATAAGCGTCTTGTGGGAAGAGCATGTCAACTATTTCACCCCGGAAACTCTTGCTGCGTCGTTGGGCGCGAATGGGTTTCAGGTGATCTCGGAAAGGCATTATAATTTTAGCGGCGGAATCATGTCCGCATTCGCTCGGCGTAACATTTCACATGACCCCGAAACGTCGCCGGCGATTGAGTCCATCCTGCGTCATTGCGGCGATTATAAGTCGAAAGTGGAAGCGTACCGCCAGAAGCTGTTTCATGTTTTCGAATCCTGGCGTGGTAATGGCGGGACGATTGTGCTATATGGCGCCGGTTGTCGGGGCTGCTCGTTTGTGAACGGCTTGCGTCTCAATGATAAATGGCTTGACTTTGCTGTTGACGATCAAGAGGCGCGACAGGAAAAATTTGTGCCGGGCGCTCGACTTCCGATACATTCCCCGAAAATCCTGAAAGATCAACCCGGACCGCTTCTCGTTCTGCTTGCGGTAAATAACGAAAACGAGGGCGCGGTGAGTAGCCGGTTGAGTTCTTTGGAGCGAAAAGACTTGAAGGCTTTGTCCGTATTGACTCCCGGCAATCTGCATGAAAAGATTCGCAGCTTACAGCTTGAGTGTTGATTCGTTAGTAAGCAGACAGATAGCTAAATAGGAAGCGCATGGTTGATTCACTGCACGAGTATTACGAGAATGCCGGCATTCTGCCCACAGTAGCGGGCTTTACGACGGAACGGGAACTTGACGCGTACGAATCGATGCGCCGACGCGTTCTCGGCGATAGGCTTGCTCTTTTGCCTTCGATGTTCAGCAATGCCGAGATCCTTGAATTCGGTCCTGATACGGGGGAGAATGCTCTCATCTTTTCTCGTTGGGGGGCTCGCATGCATCTCGTCGAGCCCAATCCACAGGCTATTCCTCATATTCAAAAGAATTTTTCACGCTTTGGCCTTTCCGATCATTTGATGGCGGTCTCAAGCAGCACGGTGGAAGCATTTGAGTCTGACATGCGATTCGACGGAATTGTTGCGGAGGGCTTTATTTACACCATCCAGCCGCTCCAAATTTGGGCGGAAAAAATGCGCAGATTTCTTCGTTCCGACGGCTTTCTTATAATTTCATACTATGAGCAAATCGGCGCCTGTTTCGAGTTGATGTTGAAGGGGCTGTATCAATGGTACGGTTCTGTAACGCAGTCGTCGGGAGTGAAAGCAGCCCAGCGTTTGTATGGGGCCAAATGGGATAGCTTGCCGCACACGCGTTCGTTTGAATCCTGGGTGATGGATGTGCTTGAGAATCCATTTGTGCGCAGTCGGTATTTCCTTCGCTCCGGTGAATTGTGCCGAGACCTGGCCGATTACGGTTTTTCTTTGTATTCGTCATGGCCACGCTATCAGGATGAACTAGAGATATATTGGCATAAAAAGCCGCTGGCATATACGGCTCGTCTAGACGGGATTCAGTGCGCGACATCCCGCTCTGTCCTAGGATTTCTTCTCGGAAGAAAATGCTATTATTGCGGCAGCAGCATGGACAGGCTCGACCAAATCAACGAGGACGTCGATTTGCTGAACAAGGGCTTCGATTCTCTGGCTGACGATGGAGACGCATTCGGAATCCAGCGGGGGATAGACGTATTGAACCGCCTCATATCGCTCGACTATGATAAGGATTTTATCACCACGGCAGAGGAGGACGCCGAGGAGATCAAGCAGATATTGGGCTGTATACGCGAGATGCTGATGTGCGTATTAAGGGGTGACGCGGAGCAACTGGCGGAATTGGCCAATGAGCGATATGAGTTTATTAATTTGTGGGGCATCCCTGATCATTACGCGGTTTTTACGGCCGCATCTTCAGACTTTCTCAAATTATAAGGAGCCTGTTGCACGAATAGGTCTGATTTGAACTGAGGGCGCTGAATGTGTAGAATGGGGCTATCCAATCAATCGGGAGACGAACTCATGGCCCACAACTACACCGAATGCAATCGCGACCAGCTCTATCTCCTGCCGCCGAGCATGAAAGAATGGCTGCCGGAGGATCATCTGGCGTGGTTCCTGATCGACGCGGTTGGACAGATGGACCTGTCGGCGTTCCACGCGGCGGATGAAGACGCATCTCTGTCGAAATTCGGAAACAATCTGCGCGATCAATTCTCCGCCCTCAAGCACGTCAAGGTAAACGAAATCATCGATCGATATAGAAAAGCTGATTCTTGTAATAATCGTTGGGGGGTTCCCTGCCCTTACGTGGCATTCAGCCCAAATACCGTTCGCCATTAGCTTGAATGAGAGGAGCCTTTCTATTGCTGAAATATTTGATTCTCGTGCCGATCTTATCATTAATTCGTATTTTGCGTCCCTTCATATGTATACGCTTTTGCGAGTTGCAATCAACTCGTGTCGGAGAATTTGCATTTCGCGTAGAAGATTATTTATGCCTGCGGGACGCGGGGCTGTTGCCGAAGCGTACGTTTGATATTTTTTTTCGCAGAAAGAACGTCTCGAATCATCAATTGGCCAAAATGTGGGATCGCGCATTGCCCTTAGTCATCGTCCTCAACAAATTCTGGGATGCCTTGGTTCAGGAAAACAAGAAGTTCCCCGGGAGTGATAATCACATATTGGTTCTTGAGAATCATACCGGAAAAGATTTTCGCTACTGTGACTTCTCAACTCACCTGCGCTTTACGCAGGAAGAGGAGGAATTCGGACGAATCGAATTAGCCAAGCGCGGCATTGATGTAGATCATGACAAAATAGTTCCGGTACATGCGCGAGACCAAGCATATCTCAATGACGTGTATAAAAAGAATCAAGGCTCTGACGATTATAACCGTTGTCGCAACAGTTCGATTGAATCCTTTATACCCGCGATGAAGTATCTGGCGGATCAAGACTGTCGTGTGCTACGCTTCGGTAAAATCACCGAACTTAAATTGCCGAATGATCTTCCCGCGAACATTGTGGATTACGCAAATCCCTGGCGTTCCGACTTTCTTGATCTGTATCTGTCAGCGAAATGTCATTTTTTTTGGGGTAGTGCCAGCGGCCCCGATGCATTTCCCACGGTATTTCGTAAACCTGTTATCCGCGTCAATTATTTTCCTTTTGCACGCTTCGCGGATATCAACGGCAAATCGATGAAAGAGATGATTCTTCCTAAATTGATCTACAATAAAAAGCAGCAACGCTTTCTCACATTTCTCGAGATGACATCGCCTCCAGTTAGGGATTACATGCATCCGAAAGTTTTTGCGTCGGCAGGTCTTCAAGTGATTGATAATACATCTGATGAAATTCTGGATGCCGTAAAGGAAATGGACGAACGGGTGAAAGGAATCTGGACGCCAAACCGAGAAGATCAGGAATTGCAACAACGCTTTCGCGAACAATTATACTCGCGCTTTATAAATCCGGTGGATGATCCCGGGAAGCTTCTGCCTATCCCGGCATCCTTCTTGCGCAAATATAAGCACCTACTGGAGGCATGACAGCGCCACTTCATACCGCTCCGGCGAATCGATGGCAATGCGATTGCCGGTCAGCGGCACGCCGTACAGCTTGATTTTTCCAACATGTGGTGTGTAGATGTCCCGCGGCAGATCGCTCGAGCGACCATCGGGAATGAGTTCCAGCACCCGCGGTGAAAGCACTTGGCAGCCGGAGTTGACCCATGGATAGGGCGCGGCGGCGCGTTGCTCTTCTGTCGGGCGTTCAACAAAGCCGGTAATCCGTCCGTCATCGTTCATCTGTACGAGGCTGTTGGAATTTGCGCGCTGGTGCAGCAGCAACGTCGCGTCGGCCGTGTGTGCCCTGTGTTTGTTCACCAGCAGGGAGAGATCCTGATCCATGAACAGATCGCCGTAGATGACGAGGAAGTCGTCGTTGGAGAAGAACTCCCTGAGCTTACCGACCGCGCCGGCGGTTCCCAAAAGCGTCTCTTCATGCGAATATATAATTTTCGTGCCATAGTTAGAGCCATCCCCGAAGTGCTCTCGAATCATCTCCGGCTTGAAATGCAGATTGATCGCGACTTCATCGAAACCGTACCGTTTCAGATACGCGAGGGTATGCGCCAGCAGTGGTTTGTCGCCGACAGGCAGCATCGGCTTGGGGATCTCCCGTGTCAGTTCGCCCAAGCGGGTGCCATAGCCGGCGGCGAGAATCAGCGCTTTCATAATGCGTTTCCTTTCGCGACGGCAAGAATCCAGTCCGATGCGGCGGCCATGTCAGGTACGACGGCATCGGCCTGCGCCTGCGTATCGTAGGGCGTGGTGGATTCGATCGGATTCTCTCCATGCGAGCCGCTCTGCACCAGAATCGTCCGGCAACCGGCTGACTGCCCGGCGACGATATCCGAAACGCGGTCGCCGACCATGAAACTCGCGGCGAGGTCGATGCCGAACTCTTCCGCGCCTCGGAACAGCATTCCCGGTTTCGGTTTACGACACTCGCAGTCGTAACGATAGGCATGCAGCGTGGCGTTGGGATGATGCGGACAGACATAGATGGCATCGAACTGAACATCGGCAATGCGACGGTATTCGCTGCGCAGATGTTCGTGGATCGCTTCCACTTCCGCCTCGCTTGCCCTGCCGCGCGCGATCACTGTCTGGTTGGTCACGACAATAGTCAGAAAACCGGCGTCGCGAAGTCGACGCACCGACTCGGGCGCACCGGCAGGGATTTTCAACTCGTCGATACGCGTCAAGAGGTGCGCCTCACGGATGAGAACACCGTCGCGGTCCAGAAAGACGGCAGAATGTTTCATGTGGCCTGGTGCTCCGGTTCATCCCCGAGATACTCGAACCAGTCTTTGGTGGCTTCGGCGATCGAATCCGGCGTCCAGAGCGGGGCGTTGCGCCAATATTCGATATGCTCGAGCATGATGCGCACCCCCTTCTCGAAGAAGACGCTGGGTGCCCAGCCGAGACGCTTCTGGATCTTAGCGATATCCGCATGCGTACAATCCGGCTCGCCGGGACGTTTGGGAACGAAGGTGACCGGGCCGCCGAGAAGTTCGACCAAGCGATTGATGCTCTGCGGTCGGCCCGCGCCGACATTGAACGCTTCGCCTTGGACCTCCGACGCCGCGGCCTTTACCAACGCATCGGCCACATCGGTGACGAAGACGAAGTCCCGTTTCTGCGTTCCGTCGCCGACCACCGTGAACGGTTCATTGGCGAGTTTCTGCCGCAGAAATATACCGAAGACCGCGCCGTAAGTTCCGGAGGTGCGCGAACGGGGCCCGTAGACGTTGAAGAAACGCAAGGCTACAGCGGGAAGGTCGTAAACCTGATTCCAGTGCATGACGATCTGCTCGCCGAGATTCTTGGTCAATGCGTACGGGTACTGTGGACGGATTTCAACCGATTCCGGGGTCGGATAATGATCGGGCAGTCCGTAACACGAGGAACTCGCGGCATAGACGAAGCGCTTGACGTTGTGACTTCGCGCCGCCTCGAGGACGGCTATCGTGCCGTCGACATTGGCTTGGTGATACGCCAGCGGCTGTTGGATGGAGGGCACGATATCGGCCAGGGCGGCGAGGTGGAATACCCAGTCAACGCCTTCGAAACAGGGGCGGATCGCATCCAGATTCGAGACATCCGCTTCGGTAACTTTCAGAGAAGCATGCCTTTGAAGGTGTGCTAGATTCTGCGGCCGGCCGGTGCTGAAATTATCCAGCACGTGAGCGTGATGGCCGTCGGCGAGAAGCCGGTCCACCAGGTGCGAGCCGATGAAACCGGCGCCGCCAGTCACGATACAGTTTTTTGCTTGGGCCATGGAGATCCTTTCACCCGCATCATATGGTTCCGGCGGGGGATGTCAAAGGCGATTCCTGCCTGGCATCGATTGCCCTGGCGCGATGCCTGTGCCTCCGACTTGACACCTCTCTGCCACATCATTATCTTGAACGCGAGAATCGCATATTCACATTCCTGAAATGGGTTCTCCAGCCCCGGCAGGATACCTGCTTCGTGCAGCGTAAAAACGGCAGATCAAGGAGTATAGAATGCCTGAACCGCAACGCCTTGCATTATCCTGGCGGAAGAAGCTGCTCTTCTCGTTGATTCCGGTTCTGCTTCTACTCGTGATCGCGGAGACGGTTAGCTGGTTCTACCTGACCCGGATCAGCAGGAGCGGACCGTATCGGAACCACGTCGTCTTTATGCCCTATCATCCGCTGCTCGGTTGGGTCAACCAACCCGATACCCTTCAGCCTACGGGCAAATCCTTCAGCGAAGAGGCATATGCGATGCGCGTCGACGATGAAGGCTGTTGTGTCACACCGCTCCAGTGGGATCATGCCGACCTGACCATTGTCGTCACGGGAGGCAGCACGATGTTCGGTGTCGGCTCCTCCGGCAACTTAACGACCGTTCCGTCGCAGATCGAAACCATTCTGCACGAGCGCACCGGGCGAAAGATCGAGGTCGTCAATCTTGCCGTTCGTGGCTACAATTCTATGCAGGAGATGCTTTCCGTTTACGAATATCTCACACGCCACCGAGCCGACATGGTGCTCGCCATCAGCGGGCGTAACCTGCCGGCGCGACATCTGCCCGCGGGGGATCCCTGGGCAAATGCCGTCCCTCTTGTCCGGGAGACCGAAGCGGGCAATCGCTTCTTTGCCGCGCCGCTTCTGACATTGAAGCGCTACTCTTACGCCGTCGATCTGCTGGATCGTGTTCTGGGGCTCTCCACGCTTCACACACCCTCCAGGGCACCCGCTCTGCCACCACTGAACGACGAGGAGTACCAGGCCTTCGTCGCCAAAGCGACACAATTGAATTACGACTGCCTGAACGCCATCTGCCGTAATCACGGAGCGCGGTTTCGCATGTTCCTCCAGCCGATGCTGGTGACCAAGCCAGCGATGTCAGCGGAAGAGCGAAACCGGATGAAACGCTACTGGGGCAACGATATCGCCGGCTCGTTCGCCAGGGAACGACAGGCCCGCAATCTTATATATGAGCGCATTCGAAGCATACCCAAAACCTTCTCCTTCAACGATTTGAGCAATGTTTTCCAGGACCCGGACGCGACCCTGTACGTCGACTACTGTCATTATAACGACGAGGCAGCCCAAGGACTTGCCGAAGCTGTGGTGGAATTGATTCTGCCGGAGATCGAAGAGATGCTGGCGGACCGCACGCCTTGAGAGACATCCGCATGCCGTCTCCGGGCCATGATGCCCCCCCCCTTTCTCAAGCCCATTATTGCCTACTGGATCCTTCAGGCATATCATTTACGGTTCGCCTGTTTACGTCACGGGCGCCCATTTTCAAGACGCCACTACGCCAGTTCGGAATAGTGTGGCTGTAGAAGGATATCATCATGACGGAAGCGAACCAAGCGGAAGCACCTGCCCAAACCAGAGACGCCTCGCTATGGCTATGCATCGCCATTCTGGTTGCCATGGCTTCGGTGCAGTTCTGGATTAGCCATGACAAGTATATTTACGCCGGCAGCGGCTACGTCTATGACATGACGGCGGAGGTCTACAAGCGCCTGGTCTTCACCGGAGGCATCGAGGAGATCGACTCGTATGCGCGTCAGATATACGGTAATGATCCACGCATCCGTGAGGTGGGCTGGGGCTGGGCGACCGACGCCGAGAAGCCGCTGTATGTTTACTTCCTCGCGGTACTGAAGCTGATCCAGTCGCGCCCGGTGCTCCCACAATACATTCTGGTCATGGGGATGTACTTCGCCTCCATCTGGATGCTCGCGGACATGTTCCTGTCCGCGCGGCGCAACTTGTTGCTCCTAGCGGGAGGCCTGCTTCTCAGTCCGTTTTTCACTTATCACGCTCTCTTTTATGAACCAAACGGATTCTCTGTCTTCCCGATCGTCTTGGGGGTATATCTTCATCACCGCAAACATGCCTTCTGGGGCTTCTTCGCCATGGCGCTAGGCATCTTCAGCCATCCCGGTACGTTGCCGATTGTCGGTGCTTTTGGCATCTATCATTTATTAACCGTACAAAATTGGCGTACGCGAGGCTTGGGCGTACTGGGCGGCATGGTCGGTTGGCTGGCATGCGAACTTCTGCTTCTTCTGCTCTTCTGGAACGACACGCAGGATCTGTTCCCGCACGAGTTTCTCCTAGAGCGATTCGTCGGATTCAAATCCATCCGCATTCGGGGCGACGTGGCTCAGGCCGCGAGCCTGCTCTCTTATTGGAAAGCGTCGCTGGTCTACCTTCCGATCGCCACCTTGGGCATTTTCTGGGTGCGTAGCTGGCGACAGTTCGCCCTGACGCTGGCACCGGTACTGATTTATCTCATCATGTTCAAGGGAACCATGCATGGCGCGCACCGTATCTTCCTCCCGGTGTATATGATCGGGTTCGTCTGTTTTCTCGCGCATACCTTCTCGGCGAAGTCACGCTTGGTGCATATCGGCGTTGGCGCAGTGATGGCATGGGCGCTTGTGCTTTCGATCGTCTTTCATGCGGTTACCTTCTGTATGCCCGCCCGCCCGAAGCATGAAACCGTCCGCCTGCGGATTGATCCGGACGTGAAGGGCAGTGGATACAGTTTCAGGAACTTGCATTGGCAACTCTCCGGCACCAATACAATAGATGAATCGGGCGCTATGCTGGCCGAGTTGACCCTCGTGCCCGCGAGCGAAGCGCCGTCGCTGCTGAATCCGTATCCGAATTATCCGTACTGCGTGCACCACATTCTCAGCGCAGGCTTGCCCGATGCGTGGGTGAATCAATTCGGCTGGATCGAAGGCAAGCGCGTCGAGTTCCGTGTTGTCCGGGAGACACCCGCACATGAGTAAGCGGATTCGATGGCTTCTCCCTCTCGTCGGCGTACTGCTGTTCGTCTGGGTCTTCCGGAAAGTCGATCGCTCGGCTCTTCTCGGAGTGATGGTCGACGCCGAATGGGTATGGCTCGTTATCGGCATGGGCACCTGCCTGGTAGTCTTTCTGCTCAAAAGCATCCGCCACCTGTTCGTCCTGCACTGCCAGGGGATACGAGTGCCGATTCGTATCGCGCTGCAGGCCTATTTTCAGAGCAGCTTCTGGGGATTTCTCTCGCCTGGACGCATGGGGGAATTAAGCAAGGTCGCCTATCTGCGCGAATACGGTAACGGTGCGCAACTGGCCGCGAATGTCATGATCGACCGACTCCTGGATCTAGTTGCCGTACTGCTGTTTCTGGGTGCCACTGCATTCGTCATCGAGGTGCCAGGCAAGAAGACTATGCTTTTGGTGATCGGTGGGTGTATCGCCGGCGCTGGATTGGGCACGCTGATCATCAAGCGCGTGTTGGGCGAGAAACGCGAGGGCGCGGGGCTTGCACGCTCATTTCTACAGGAAATCCTGCATGTGCGGAACAAGCCGGCACTGCTTCTCTTCACACTCGGGTGCTGGGGTCTGAATTACTTCGGAATGCTCCTCCTCTACCGCAGCCTCGGCGATGGCTTGAGTTATCCGTTCATCGCTTTCTGCGTGGCCGCAAGCAACCTCATCGCGGTTCTACCGATCTCCATCGCCGGCATCGGCCCCAGGGAGAACCTGCTCGTCTACCTGTTCGGATTGGTTGGTATTTCGCGCGAAACCGCCATTGCCTACAGCCTGACCTTTGTACTGATCGCCCTTATGTATGTTGCTGTTTCGTATATCTGGATCCTGGTCGGCATGCGTGGGAGCTACCATTATGCAAAGGATCCGGCGTGACAAGGGATCCGGCGAGGATATTCCGCGAACGGGGGCTGCTTCTTCTGGAGCGGATTCTCGGGCAGTGCGACCGAAAGCCGGAGAGTTCATCCCGCGGTTGTTGCGACCGCTATTACTGGTGCTACCGGTTGCACGATCTGCCGAACGCCCGGTTTCAGGAAGCGGCGCTTTATTTCGCCCTGGCGGCGCCACACATGCATGAAACGATGCGCCCGGCAATATGCGAAATCGCTCGCGCCGCCGGTCGATTCTGGAGCGAAACACGCAACCGGGACGGCTCGGTGAATGAGATCTATCCGCACGAACATTCCTTCTGCGCCACCAGTATGTCCGCGGCGGCGGTGGCCGAAGCGATGACGCGGATGAACGCTGGTGAAGAGATCGACTGGGAACGGACTGGCGCGTGGCTGTCCGCGAACGACAACGCCGAGGTGGCGAACCAGATGGCCGGCGCCTGCCTGGCGTTGGCTCGTATCGGCGTGCTGACCGGCGAAACGTGCTTAGCTGACACGGCGGCCGAGAAATTCGAACGCATCCGCGAGCGTCAACTGCCCAGCGGCTGCTACGGCGAGTACGGCGGAGAGGATATCGGCTACGCGACGATCACGCTCGCACTACTGGCCGGCTATCACCGCATCTGTGGCAGTGAGGCGGTGCTGAAATCCATGCAGGCGTGCGCAAGCTATCTCGAATCGGTCGTCGATCCGAAAGGGCTGTATGACTGGACTTCGACTTCGCGGCGAACACAGTTTCTCTACCCGAGCGGCCTGGCGTATCTGAGCAGCGACGTGCTCAACCGGTTGCTGAACGGCCTGGAGCGGAATGTCGCGATCTCGCCGCTCTGGATGGACGATCGGTACTCCATTCAGCTGGCGGCTGATTACCTCGTGGCTGCGGAGTATCTGGAGACATCCGCATGAGACCGTGGCAATTGATCTGCCTGCGGGTTATTGTTTTCGTGCTCGGACCGCTTCCGGGCGGGCCGTGGCTGATCCGCCGGCTTTTGCTGCTCATGATCCGCAAGCGCGGCAAAGTGACCTACGTGGCGCACGCGGATTTTCTTGATCTGCGCGCGCTGCATCCCGCGCGGGAAGCGGTTTCGCTGAGAAAGACAGACGGAAATGAGTAGCCTCCGTATCTTCGTGCTCAATCCGATGACCAGCGCGTCCGGCAACGTGGTGCGCGATGTCCTGTATGGATGCTGGTGTGCGGGCAAGCGTATCGGCGGGGCGAGCGTGCCGCCGTTCGCGCTCCTGCAGGTGGCGACGGTGCTGCGCGAAGCGGGTCACGATGTCGTCTTCCTTGACGCGCAGGCCGAGCAGAAACCATACGAGCAGGTATCCCCGCTCCTTGTGGATTGCGACCTGCTTCTCTGCACCACCAGTACGATGAGCTTTCAGGAAGATGCGGATTGCCTGCTGCGACTCAAACAGGCGCACCCGCGTCTACGAACCGTCATCTTCGGATCGCATCCGACGTTTATGCCGCAGTATGCGCTTGCTCACAACGGAATCGACATCATTGTCCGGCGTGAACCGGAGTGGATCTTGCGGGATTTGGCTGCGCGGATGGCTCAAGGCGAGGAATGGACGACGCTGGAAGGAATCGGTTTCCGCGATGGTGCCGGCAAGCCGGTGATCAATCCCGACTATCCACTGATCGAAAATCTCGACGAACTGCCGCTCCCGGATCCCGACTGGCTTACCAAAGGTATAGATTATTTCAATCCGATTGTCCGTCGGATGCCATACATGACCGCCAGCACTTCGCGTGGATGCCCCGGATTATGTACCTTCTGTACCGCGCCGTACTTCGATGGCAGGCGCGTCCGGTTTCAGTCCGCCGAGTACGTTCTGCGCCTGATCGGCTTCCTGGCCGGAAAAGGTTACCGCGAGATCTATTTTCGCGACGATACGTTCTTCGTGAACAGGCAGCGCGATCACGAGATCTTCCGGCAGATCGTCGAGAAGAAATTGGACGTGACCTGGATCGCCAACGCCCGCGTCGGCATGATCGACGAGGAGACGATGGCACTGGCAAAGAAAGCGGGTTGTCATACCATCAAGTTTGGCATCGAGTCCGGCTCGCAGGCTATCCTCGACAGGATCAAGAAAGGGTACCGGATCGAGCGCGCGCACGAAGTGTTCGCCGCGGCCAATCGCATCGGCATCAACACGCACGCCCATACGATGATCGGCAACCCCGGCGACACGCGCGAAACCATCGACCAGACCATCGAGTTCGTCAACGCGTTGAATCCGACCACCGCGACCTTCGGCCTCTGTACACCCTATCCAGGCACTCCGCTCTTCGAGGAGTTGGCGCAGACGCATCCGGAGATCCGCGATGGTTCGGCAAGCGATCTCTCGAACCTGCATACCGAAGGACTGTACAACGAGTTCTACTGCGACGTGAAGCGCGAGGAACTGCAGAAGCTCGTGCCCTACGCCTATCGAAGATTTTACTTGCGTTCCGGGAAGCTGTGTGCGTTTCTTCGTGACCAGATTCGCAGTTGGCAGGACATGAAACGCGTTACTCTTGCGGGTACGCGCGTGCTTGACTTCATGCTGAGCGGGAAATCCTGAATCGAGCAAGGACGGCCATGTGTGAAAACAATCCGGTCGTTTCCATCATCCTCCCCGTCTACAACGAAGGCGAGGTACTGGCGCCAATGCTGAATCGCCTCTTCGCCCTGCCCGAAGCCAAGGACTGGGAGGTGCTCGTGGTGGACGACGGTTCCACGGACAACACAGCGGAGGTCGCCGAGAGGTACCCCGTCCGCCTGCTGCGGCATCCGCACAACATGGGAAATGGCCGCAGCGTCCGCACCGGCGGGCTGGCAGCGAAGGGCGAGATCCTCGTCTTCCTCGACGGCGACGGACAACATCCGCCGGAAGAGATCCCGGCCATGCTGCGCGAGATGGAATCATACGACATGGTTGTCGCCGCCCGGGCCCGGGATGCCGACGTCAGTCGTTTCCGCAGCATCGGCAACAAGGTCCTCAACCGGGTCGCGAGTTTTCTGACCAAACAGCAGATTGCCGACCTGACCAGCGGCTTCCGGATCATGCACAAATCCTGCTTCGAGGAGTTCCAGCATCTTTTTCCGCAGCGGTATTCCTATCCGACCACGATCACCATGGCGATGATCAATGCCGGCTATTTCGTCAAATACGTGCCCATAGCCTCGATCAAACGCCGCGAGACCGGCACAAGCAATATCCAGCCTTTCCGCGACGGGCTGCGCTTTCTCAATATCATCCTGCGCATGGTGCTGCTGTTTCATCCGACCAAGATCTTCGCGCCGCTGGCGGGATTGTTTCTTCTTGTCGGCCTGTCTTTGGCCGGCTACACTTTGATTCGACACAGCCAACTCCAGGAGTCGAGCATCCTGATGATCAGCATGGGCGTCTTCGTCTTCTTCTTCGGCATGCTCGCCGATCAGATCGCGCATATGCGGATGGAGCTGCACATGTTGCGGAAAGACGATTCGAAAGAGAAGCGCAAGCGATGAACCGGCAATCATCTTGGCGCCACGACCAGATAGGCACGAAAGCACGCTACTTTCTTGATTTATGGCGCATAATGCATATATTGATCTCGGCGTAAATATTTTTCCCGAACAGGGGATCGAATGATCGCCCTGAGCATGTAACGCGCAGGGATTGTCTGCTGTTGCGGACAGGATAACGTATTCATGAGCAAACAGTCGGTCGGCATTGTAGGATTCGGCTATATCGGTTCTGTTATCGGGGCGGTGCTTGCCGATCACGGATACCGTGTTTTCGGCGTCGAGCCGAGCCACCGGATTATCGAAGCCGTGAAGGCGGGCCGGAGTCCATTCTCCGAACCAGGCCTTGCGACGTTAATCGAGAAGAACGTCTCC
The DNA here is from genome assembly GCA_964457365.1 of uncultured Planctomycetaceae bacterium. Taxonomy (GTDB): domain Bacteria; phylum Planctomycetota; class SZUA-567; order SZUA-567; family SZUA-567; genus CAYWFP01. The sequence continues at coordinate 23,973 of CAYWFP010000014.1, read as the reverse complement.
GAAGGACGTCTGTTTGTCGATGACGACCCTTCGATGCTCGCACAATGCCAGACTATTCTCATCGCCGTGGGAACGCCGCTTTCGGGCGAGAGCGATCCGGATCTTTCCCAGATCCAGGCAGCTGTAGAGCGCATTAAGCCCCCCGTTCCTACCGGCGCACTCGTTATGCTTAAAAGCACGGTGCCGCCGTATACGACCGAACGCGTGGTCGGCGACATTCTGCGGGAGAAGCAGGTAGACCTGGCATTTTGCCCCGAGCGGCTGGCCGAAGGAACGGCGATCAAGGATTGCCTTTCCCTGCCCGTCGTTGTTGGTGGAGTAACCGCCTCAGCCACGCAGCGCGCGGGACGTTTCTGGCGTGAAGCGCTCGATGTGGAAGTGATAGAGGTTGGCTCCGCGCGTGCCGCGGAGATGGTAAAACTGGCGGACAATCTCTGGATCGATCTGAATATCGCGCTCGCAGGCGAATTGGCGAAGATATCTGATAAATTGGACGTGGACGTGCTGGATGTGATCTCCGCCGCCAACAGCCTGCCCAAAGGCCAGGGCAATGTCAACATCCTGATTCCCTCCGTCGGCGTCGGCGGATACTGCCTCACCAAGGATCCATGGTTTGTTCACCGTCTGGGCAAGCAGTTCGGATTAGATCTTCAGATTCCTCCGACCTCGCGCCATGTCAACGATTCCATGCCTCTGTATTCAGCGGAACTTATCGATAGCTTTCTGAGCAAGCGTTCCGAGGATCCCGGTTCGTTGAAGGTAGCGATCGCCGGCATTGCCTTCAAGAACAACACCGGCGACTGCCGTTTTACTCCCACGAAGCCTGTGATCGATTATCTCCTGGAGAAGGAATATCGGCTGGAGATCTGCGACCCATGGGTGGAAGCACATGACATTGAACTGGTCACCACGTTGCCGGTGAATAAAGAGATTGAGCCGACCATCGAGCAGGCCGATTGCATCGCGTTCCTGGCCGGGCATCAGGAGTTTCATGATCTTTCTGTCGAGCGCATGGCCCGACTGGCAAAGCCCGGCGCGATGGTCTTTGACGGTCGCATGTTCTTCTCCAAAGAGAAAATCAACGAGATGAAAGCTTGCGGACTGGTCTACAAGGGGGTCGGGCGATGAGTTTGCCGAAAGTCATGGTCACGGGCGGTTCCGGATTCATCGGCAGCCACCTCATCGAGGCGTTGTTGACGGACCACCAAGTTCATGTTCTGGATATCGTGCCCCTTGATGAGGCAATGAATCTCAAAGAGGTTGCGGATCATCCTCGCCTGCATTACCGCGTGGGGGATATCCGAAATCCGCAGACGGTCCGTGATTTCTGGCTGCCTGAAGCCGAAGTAATGTACCATCTTGCCTCGGTGGTGGGCATCAAGCATTACATCGCCGATCCGTTGAAGTTGATCGACGTCAGCGTCATCGGCACCCGGCATATCCTGGAGGTGGCGCGGGAACACAATACGCGGATTCTCTTCACCAGCACCAGTGAGGTCTTCGGCAAGAATCCGGCGATTCCATGGGACGAAAACGCCGATCGCGTCCTCGGGCCCACCTCCATCGACCGTTGGTGCTACAGCTCGGCCAAAGCAGTCTGCGAGCACATGCTGTACGGCCTGTATCGCTCCTGCGGGCTGCCGTTCACGATCGTACGGTTCTTCAACGCCTACGGCCCCAAGCAGAATCCTTATTTCGTGGTCTCGCAGAGCGTCTACAAGGCCCTGCGCGGCGAGAATCCGCTGGTCTACGACGACGGGAAAATGACCCGTTGCTTCTGCTACATCGAAGATATCGTCCGGGGCGTCATCCTGGCGTCGAAGAAAAGCGAGGCGATCGGCGAATCGTTCAATTTCGGTAACCCCGCCGAAAGCACCATGCTGGAAATCGTGGAAACGATTATCGCCGCTACGGGCAATACCGTCTCCTACGACGTTTTCGACACCGTGAAGGAGTACGGCAAGGCCTACCAGGATATACCACGGCGCGTGCCAGAGGTATCCAAAGCCGAGAAAATTCTCGGATGGAAAGCCACCACCTCGCTTCGCGAAGGTATTCAGAAGACAATCGAGTGGTCGAAGGCCAACTCCTGGTGGTTGACCGACGGACGAAATTAACCGGGTTCTGATTGGGTAGCCTGCCGGCATGACCGAGCATTCAATGCCTTCCTCTGCTGCTCCGCTGCTCTCGGTCGTGAGTCCGGTCTATGGAACCTCCAGCCTTATCCCTGTTCTATGCCAGCGAATTAAAACCGCACTGTCTGCGATCACCGAAGAATATGAAATCATTCTGGTCTTTGACGGGTCGCCTGACGACGGTTGGGAGCGTATCTGTCGAGAATGCGAAGTTGATCCGCGCATTACAGGCATCGAACTGAGCCGAAACTTCGGACAGCATTACGCGATTACGGCGGGCTTGACCCATGCCTCCGGTCAATGGGTCATCGTGATGGATTGCGATCTGCAGGATCGACCGGAAGAGATTCCCAACCTTTACGCCAAAGCACAGGAGGGATACGATGTGGTGTTGGCGCAACGCGCGGTACGGCAGGATACGTGGTTCAAGCGCATGAGTTCCAAGGCGTTTTATGCGGTTCTTTCCTATATGACGAGAACGCAGCAGGACGCTTCCGTGGCCAACTTCGGCATCTACAGGCGCAACGTGATTGACGCGGTTCTGTCTCTTGGCGACCGCATCCGCTATTTTCCCGTGATGGTGAGCTGGATCGGTTTCCGCCGGACCAAGCTTCCGGTCGCCCACGCCGAACGCGAAGAAGGCAAGTCGGCATACACCCTTTTCAAGCAATGCCGCATGGCCATGGACGTCATTCTTTCATTCTCGAACCGCCCGTTGCACTTACTGATCTGGATCGGCTCCTTCATCAGCCTGGCAGCGTTCGCAGTCGCTTCCTTCTATCTTCTTCTCTATATCATGGGCTCCATCGAAGTCACGGGGTACGCCTCCCTGATCATCTCCATCTGGTTCCTCTCCGGTTTCATAATTATGAGTTCGGGAATTCTGGGCGTTTATATCGGCAAGCTCTTCGATCAGGCCAAGGCGCGACCGACCTATATCGTCCGCACCATCCGTCAAGGAACGGAACGTGCCCTTAATTGAAGCGCTCGCTTGGGACTCCTCCTTTTTCGGATTTTCCATTGGTCGTTGTTGTTTACAAGACGTCGCCGAAATCGACGTTTTGCGTTCAACTTCCGATACGGCCTCATTCGACCTGATCTACGTGGAAAAGGAAAATCCCAGCCAAAGCGAGATCGATATCCTATCCGAGTCATTACCGCTCATGGACCGCAAGGTCCGATTTCGAAAAACGGTCGGATCAGCGAATGCCGCCTTGCCAGCAGAAGCCGATTGCTATCGCGAACCGCTTTCGGAAGAATTGCTCTCTCTGGCATTGGAGAGCGGCACATACTCACGCTTTCGACTGGACCCACACCTCCGCCCGCGTTTTGCGAAAATGTATCGTGCCTGGATCGAAAAGTCGCTCTCGGGCGAACTGGCCGATGCCGTCCTGGTCACGCGGCATCACGAAACGCTGAGCGGATTCGTCACGCTTCAGAAGAAGGAAGATACAGGCCACATCGGCCTTCTTGCCGTACATCCGGAGATGAGAGGACAGGGCATCGGAAGGAAGCTTATGCAAGCCACTGATGCATGGTTCAAGGATAATCAGTGCGCGGTCGCTGAAGTGTGCACCCAGCTGGCTAACGCACCGGCTTGCGGGTTATATGCCAAATCCGGATACGCCATTGCCATCGAGACCGCGATCTTCCATTGGTGGAATCGCTCCGATGCGGACCTCTCGTCCAATGCGAAACGGGCATGATTTCTTGAGTCGCGACTATCTTTCCGCAGTGATCTTGCTAACGTTCAAAACAATCTCAGCACACGGTCTTTTCTTGATTCCGACCGGCTTCTGGAGACAATACATTTTTCACTTTTATGTCAACAAGGACAAGGCTTGATGATCCCTTTCAATAAGCTCTACTATACGGGTAAAGAGCAGACGTATATCGCCGAGGCGATGGCGAATGGGAAGCTTTCCGGGAACGGCCCGTTCACCAAGCGCTGCGAGCAGCTTCTTGAGCAAAACTATTCCGCCAAAAAGGCGCTGCTGACGCATTCGGGAACGACCGCACTGGAAATGGCGGCGCTCTTGGCCGATATCCGGCCGGGCGACGAATTCATCGTCCCGTCATTCACCTTCGTCGCCACAGCGAATGCGTTCGTGCTCCGCGGCGGCGTCCCGGTCTGGTGTGACATCCGCCCCGACACGCTGAACATAGACGAGAACCTCATCGAAGAACTCATCACGTCGAAGACCAAGGCGATCGTTCCGGTGCATTATGCCGGCGTCGGTTGCGATATGGATTCGATTATGGAGATCGCGCGACGGCACGATCTGCTGGTTGTCGAGGACGCCGCGCAAGGCGTTCATGCGCAATACAAGGATCGCCCCCTCGGAACCATCGGCCACCTCGGCTGCTACAGTTTTCAGGACACCAAGTACATCATCGCTGGCGAAGGCGGAGCGTTGCTGGTCAATGACGAACGCTTCGCCGAACGCGCCGAGATCATCCGCGAGAAAGGGACGAACCGCTCGCAATTCTTTCGCGGCATGGCCGACAAGTATACTTGGGTGGATCTGGGATCAAGCTGTCTTCCGAGTGAACTGGATGCTGCATTCCTGTTGGCGCAACTCGAAGAAGCCGACGCGATCACCCGGCAGAGGCTGCAGATATGGCAAGCCTATCAGGAACGCCTGGCTCCACTGGCCGCCGCAGGGCATCTGGTTCTGCCGACCGTCCCGAACAATTGTCGGCACAACGCTCAACTGGCCTATGTCCTCATACAGGATGAGCCCACGCGCGCGGCGCTGATCGGACATCTCAAGGAGCGCGGCATCTCGGCATTGTTCCACTATATTCCGTTGCATAACGCGCCGATGGGTCGGCAAGCACAACCGGACTTTCCCGCACTTAAGCAGACGGAGGAACTGGCGGATCGCCTTCTCCGCCTGCCGCTCTATGCGGAACTCACGAATGAGGACGTCGCAACGATATGCGACGAATTGCAACGTTTTTTCGCTCACAAAGGCGCCTGAGCCCCGCACATTCGTGCGACTTGTTCTTTAAACGCGATGCATGGTCGCATGAATAAGGATTTGAGCATGGATCCTCGCTCCATTCTCGGTTTCGCGCCAGTCTTTCACCTTTTCAATTTTCTGATCGGAGCAAGACATGCGAGAAAGACGGCGGTCACCGAATTCGTCAAACCGCGTCCGGGTGAGCGGGTTCTGGACTGTGGCTGCGGGACGGGGGATCTGCGTCCGTTTCTGGGCGACGTCGATTACCTAGGCATCGATATCTCCAACGCTTACATCCGGGCCGCGCGGAAACGATACGGTGCTCCGGACCGATTCCTCGTGATGGATATTGCTGATGCCATGCTGGACCACGAGCCGCCGTTCGACCTGGTCATGGCTTTCGGCTTTCTGCACCACTTGGACGACACCCAGGCGAAAAACTTTCTGCAGAAAGCTATTCGCTACCTCAAGCCGACCGGACGCTTCGTCAGCATGGAGCCTTGCTTTAGCGAAGATCAGAGCCGTTCCGCGCGTTATCTCATCGGCAAGGACCGCGGCCAACACCCGCGCAACAAAAGCGGGTATCTCGAACTCCTGCAACCGCTCTTCACCGTGATCGACGCGCAGTTGCGCCACAACTTGCTTCGCATCCCGTATACGCATATCCTGATCGGCGCGACCGCACCCATTTTGGACACGCACGAAAACTCTGAGGAATCCGAAACATGATGAACAAGAGCGACCCCTTGGCCTTTCAATTGCAGGCGGCCATGTTCGGCACACTCGGCGGCTTGGTGATCGGCTTGTACGAATACCTTTCCCGCCTGGGACTGGAGCTTTCGGGATTGCATGCGATCCTGCCGGCATTCGGCTTTCTTCTCTTCCTGCTGCATGTCCCGATTGCGGTTCATCGTGTCTCTCGTCCGAATCCAGTGTCGCGCGGCAGGATCCCCTTGTTTCTGCCGATCTGTATCTGCTTCGGATTGACTGCGGTGGCGGGGATGCTTCCCGCCATCGTCGGCTTGGTTCTGGCTTACCTCTTTATCACCGTCGGAGTTATTGCTTTTCTTTATAATCTCTCGAGTTGGCTGAGGGCCCGGATCGCTTTCGCGGAGAGGATCTGGTGCCTCTTGACAGCCATCCTTCTCGTTGCATGGACCTCGGCGATTCTCGGCGCGCAGTCGTTCGTCAATCCCTTGGCCCCCGAAGCGCTCGGTTACGGATCTATTCGGCTCGACGCATGGTGGTTCACGGCATTGGTCAGCATGGCGCAGACCCATGGTTATACCACCATCGGTGTCGACGGCATCCCCCCGCTGACTTACCATGTCGGTGCGTATCATTTATATGCCCTCTGGGGAAACGGCCTGTCATTGACCGCCGGGGATATCTACCATCTTGCTGCGCCCTTGATCGTTTTCCCATTGTTTCTATCGCTGCCTCTGCTCGTGCACGACCGAATCATATGTATCTGGAATCGAGGGAAAGAGGCTGAAACCGGATATCATGGCATCTGGTTCTGGCTTCTCTTCGCCGTGGCCTGTACCGGCTTCATGCCATATCCGTTTTGGGGGCAGACCGACATCTTTTCGCAACATGTGATGAAAAGCCTCTCTCATACCATGGGGGTTTCCGGTTTATTTATCGTAATTCTAGTTTTCCTGGAATGCGTGACTGTTTCGGATGAAAAAACCGGGAAGATATCGCTGACGCATTGGGTTATGTTTATTCTGCTCCTGCCTCTATTGGTGTTTGTGCTAGGGATGTTCAAAGGCATAGCGATGGCGCTTCTATGTGCGATGATTGGATATTTCCTTCTTCGCTTGTCGTTGTGGAGAAAGCCTTTATTTGTCGCATTGACACTTGTCTGTGCGATTGTTTCCTTGTATACGCTCAAGCTCGTCTTTATCAAAGGATACTCGGGCCACACGAGCCTAAGCCTCCCGTGGTTCCATGAACCACGGGTTTACTGGGCGCCGCATTTCTATCTACTCAACTTCTCATTTACCCTCAGTTATGTGGTGTTGCGCTGTTTCAGCCTGGGCCTCAAGACGGTCGGAGACGCTTGGGAGGCGTTACGGAATCGACGGTTACTCGGTGCTGAATTTCTGGTTGCTTTGGCATGCACGGGCATGATGCTCGAAGCAATGGGGGGCCTTCATTATAGCATTGGCACGCCGCGATGGCTTTCGGTTCCATTTTTCGTCTCGGCGGTTGCCGTGCTCCCGTGGAATAAAGCATATGCCGCCACGCATCCGAAAAGCATTTTGAATATGCGGTTGACGACAATTCTGGCATTGGTTTTCACAGCGACATATTTATGGGGCGTGGGCATGGATACGGTTCGCGCAACCAAGGAAGCGATAACAATCCAGTTTCGCATCCGGTATGCGGACCATCATGTCGATGAACGCTTGGATGAGTTTAAGAGAGCAGTTGCCGCTTTGAATTTTGACAAAGCGCTCGCACTTTTTAGCGCTTCCCCCGACGTCGCACCATTGACCGAAGGCGAACGAGGCAGAAAGGCTTTTCTGGCGCAGTTGAGGACGCTACGTTCGTTGCCCGTGGAGCAGCGCCGGAAAGCGATTTTATTCATCCCGCGCGGGAATCAGGCGTTCTGGCGACAATACAAGCCGAATACATGGCAACTTACGCCGCATTTCTTGCCCCAGGCAATCGCGGGTATCGCCATGATCGAGGGATTGCCTGACGACTACACGAGGTGGGAATGGGCGTATGGCTTCAGCGGCTATCCGCCCGGTCGCGATATGCGCACCGACCCCTCGGATCTGATGGAACTGAATGCACTGAAAGCCCGCGCTGCAGAGATGGGATTCGACGTTCTGTTCATACTCGACCAAGCGGAAGACAGAGAGTTGGCGTTGACGCGTCATCCGTTGCGATGACGGGTTGACGATTTCCGCGATATCCGGATTGCTGTTATGCCAAACAAATTAAAACCGACCGATGGCACTCTGGCATCCACTATCTGCGTCCAGGGATTAGGATTTGTCGGCGCGGCGATGGCGGTGGCGATCGCAAACGCGCGGGACGCTGCGGGCAAGCCTCGCTTCAACGTCGTTGGAGTGGATGTAGACCACCCCGAGGGCCGAAAGCGTATCGATTCGATCAACGCCGGGGTATTCCCCTTTCCGTGTTCTGATGAAAAACTGAAACAAGCCACCGCCGCCTGCGTGACCACAGGCAACCTCTCGGCTAGCAGCGATCCGTCCGTCTACGAAGAAGCCGACGCGGTTTTCGTCGATATCCATCTCGATATCGATTTGGCTGATCCCGAACGCGAGGACAGTGTCCACTTCGAACCGTTCGAAGCCGCGATCCGGGCACTGGGCATGCGAATCAAACCCGAATGCCTGGTGATCATCGAGACCACGGTGCCGCCGGGGACAACCGAGCGCGTGGCCCTTCCGGTTTTGCAGGCATGCTTCCGCGAGCGTGGCCTGCCAGAGGAGGACGTGCACCTCGCGCATTCGTACGAGCGGGTGATGCCGGGCGAAGGCTACCTCGACTCGATTGTTAATTTCTGGCGCGTATATGCGGGAATAGACGAACGTTCGGCCGACCGATGCGAAGAACTTCTCTCGGCGATCATCAATACCGATGCGTACCCATTGAAACGATTGCAGACGCCGGTGGCTTCTGAAACCGCGAAGGTGCTGGAGAACAGCTACCGCGCTACGACCATCGCGTTCATGGAGGAATGGGGGCGGTTTGCCGAGGCGGCGAACTTCGATCTGTACGAAGTAATCGACGCCATCCGCATCCGGCCTACTCACAGCAACATGCGCCAACCCGGCTTCGGCGTCGGCGGCTACTGCCTGACCAAGGATCCGCTCTTTGCCAACTGGTCGTCGAAGCATCTTTTCAAATTGCCGGGTATCGGTTTCGAGTACTGCCTCCAATCCGTGGCGCGGAACCGGGCAATGCCCCTGCGCACGCTGGAATACGCGCGGACGCTGCTTGGCGGACTCGACGGAAAGACGCTCGGTCTTCTCGGCATCAGTTACCGGCAGGACGTTGGCGACACGCGGCATTCTCCATCCGAGACCTTCGCGCGCGCAGCGATGGAGGAGGGCGCTCGCGTGCTCTGCCATGATCCGCTGGTGGATACATGGCCGGAACTCGATTTGCCAGTAATGCGCGGCGAATTGCCGGTAGCCGGCGCGGACATTCTTGTTTTCGCCGTTCCGCACAAGGAGTACCAGACCTATAATCTGGTAGAACTGCTGAACGATCGCTCGATGCCGATCATTGACGCCAACCGCGTGCTCAGCGACGAGCAACGCGCCGCGTTGATCGAGAAGGGCCATACCGTCTTCAGCATCGGCCGGGGAGCTGGTCTATGAAAGGTCTGATCACCGGTGGCGCGGGCTTTATCGGTTATCACCTCGCCACGCGACTGAGCGAGTCCGGCGCGGAGATCACGCTGATCGACAACCTTTCGCGTGGCGTGCAAGACGCGGAACTCACTCGGCTGCTGGAAAAAGTAAACGTCTGCTTTCGGCAGATGGATCTGCTGGACCGGGAGGCCGTGCTCGATCTCGATACCGATTACGATCTGATCTACCATCTTGCCGCGATCATCGGCGTTCGACATGTCCTTGAGAATCCGTACGAGGTACTTTCGCGCAATGTGGCCCTGCTGGACAATGTTATCGCCCTGGGGCGAAAGCAGACCCGTTTGAAGCGATTTGTCTTCACCTCGACCAGCGAGATCTATGCCGGCACGCTTCGCCATGACCTGCTGCCGATCCCGACGCCGGAGGCCGCGATGCTCACGCTTCCGCCGCTGACGGAGCCCCGCACCGGCTACATGCTTTCCAAGCTCTACGGCGAAGCGATGTGCAGCCAGTCGGGTCTGGATTTCACTATCGTGCGACCGCACAATTTCTATGGCCCTCGCATGGGGCTATCCCACGTGATCCCCGAATTGTGCCGAAAGCTGCGAGATGTCACAAAGGGGGAGTCGGTGACTGTCTTCTCCCCCGACCACACGCGCACCTTCTGTTATATCGAGGACGCGGTAGCGACAATCCACGCGCTCAGTCTCTCCCAAGCCGGAAAGAACGAAGTGTTCAACGTCGGCACTTCCGGACCGGAGATCAGGATGATCGATCTGGCCGAGATGATCGCCGACATCACCGAAAGCAAGGCGGTGTTGGCGCACGGCGAGGAGACGACCGGTTCTCCCGTGCGACGTTGCCCGGACGTGACCAAAGCGGTCAGCGCCAGCGGCTATACGCCCGGCATCCTGCTCGAAGAGGGTATTCGCAAGACATATGCGTGGTATCGAACTCATGTGTTTGACGGCAATGAAGCGAGCGCGATATGATCCCCCTGGCTGTTCCGCGTCTGGATGGCAACGAGGCGAAGTACCTGCAGGAATGCATCGAGACGACCTTCGTTTCCTCGGTCGGTCCTTTCGCCGACCGTTTCGAGACAGAAGTGGCGCACGCCGCTGGCGCGGAGGGAGCAGTGGCCACCTCCAGCGGCACGACCGGCCTGCATATCGCCCTGCTGGCCGCCGGAGTCGAACCGGACGATTTGGTCATCCTGCCGGCATTCACCTTCATCGCCAGCGCTAACGCGATCTCGTACTGCAACGCGACACCGTGGCTCTTCGATCTCGACCCCGCGAGCCTGACGCTGGATCCGGCGCTGGTGCGTGAAGGTCTGCGAGCGGAAACGAAGCAGGTGGCGGGGCGTGTCATACATACTAAAACGGGCCGGCGTGTCGGCTGTATCATGCCGGTGTATACCCTTGGCTGCCCTGCGGATATGGATGAATTCAACGCCATTGCCGAAGAATACGGCCTGCCCCTTGTCGCTGATGCGGCTGCCGCTATCGGCAGTCGCTACAAGGGGCGTAATATCGGCGATCTGGCCGATTTAACCGTCTTCTCCTTCAACGGCAACAAGACGATCACCGCCGGCGGCGGCGGTGCCGTACTCGCCCGGTCGTGCGAGAAACGCGAGTACCTGAAGCATATCTCGACCACCGCACGCGTGGGGCGACAATACCTGCACGACATGGTCGGCTTCAATTACCGCATGACCAATGTCAACGCTGCCATCGCCTGCGCGCAACTGGAGCGACTGGACGAATTCGTGGCCGCCAAGCGGAGAATCAAGACTCGCTACGACGAGGCATTCACGGATTTATCCGGGGTTGATCCGATCCCGACACCGGATTGGGCCAAGAGCGCCTGCTGGTTCTCGGGCGTGGTTCTCGAAGGGCATGACGAGGCCGGCGTTGCCCGGATTCTCGAGCAGCTCAACGAAGAGGGGATTCAGGCGCGACCGTTCTGGATGCCGATCCATTTTCAGCCGCCATACAAGAACTGCCCGATCCATAGCTGTGAACTGAGTGAGCGGATCTGGTCGAGAATCCTGGTTCTGCCGTGTTCAACCAACCTCCTGCCGAAAGAGCAGGAGCAGGTAATCGATATCGTATCGGGCGTGATTGAAAGTACGTGAACTGCCTTTCTTGACGCTACTGGACAAGCCGCCTCACTCCGCGCCGGCATCCATTGATTTCTCCTCGCGTATGGGTAAAATTGACCCGTTACCTTTCGGCGGGGCACATGAGCTGCGGGGACCATTTTCGGCCTTGCCGTGAATACCGAATAAACGCAGCTGTGTCGCGCGCCTCGAAGCGAACTCGATGCAACACATCTGATTCCTTTGCAATACGCCTCAAGCGACGCCAGGCTTTGGGACCCTTTCATGCGCAGCTTTATCGCTTTCTTCCGCTTCTACTACCGCCTCTGCGGCATTCACCTGCTGATCCTGCCGCTGATTCTGCTCGCCGGCGTGGCCATGGACGCGCTCGGGATCAGCATCCTGATTCCCGTGCTGGAAGGCTTCGATCCCGAAAGTCGTTTCGGCAAAGTAATTTCAAGCTTTTTTTCGTTCCTCGGCATTTCATTTTCTCTGGGCAATTTCCTCATCCTTGGCGTCCTATTATTCAGCCTCCGCGCACTGGCCCAATTCGGGCGTGACGTCTTTCTCGTTCGGTTGACAATGAAACTGAGTGTCAAAGAGCAGATCAAGGTAGCCCGCCGTTTTTTTCATAGCCGATACCGCTTTTTTCTCGGTCAGGACACCGGGCACTTGAACAATGCGATCACACAGGAAATTCCCCGTGCGGCCGGCAGCTTCAAATCATTCGGCATGATTCTCGCATCCATCATCCAGAGCAGTATTTTTGTAGGTATTCCCCTGATTGTGACCCCTTGGCTGGCGCTGGGGGTTATTCTAACAGGAATTCTGCTGCTTCCCTTGATCCGCTATCTCAATTCGCGAGTACGACGTTGTTCCATGGCTGTAACGGTGCATAAAGGGAAGATGCAAACCTTCATCATCCAGATGATGCACCACTTCAAATACCTAAAAGCGACTCACGGGCAAGACCGCCTTTTAGAAAAAGTGCAGGACGAAAGCATCGGTCTGGGACGGGAGTCGTGTCGCCTGAGTATACTCAACTCTATTGGCCAATTTGGACTGCAACCACTTGTTCTTCTACCCGTCGTCGGTCTATTCTATTATGAAGTTGAAATTCTCCACCGCAGTATTCCGGAGGTTGGTGGGCTTCTGTATCTTCTCAAGCGAGGCCTTGACGAGCTGTTGTGGGTGCAGAGCAATTACCGCCATCTCTTGGGGTGTTACGGCAGTATAGATGTTTACCACCGTCTGGAGCGAGACCTTGACCGGGAGGATGAGGATCTTGAGCGAACCGGCAAGGCTCCCGTTTTCGACCAAGATATGATCTGGGATCACCTCTCCTTCGCCTATGACACCGGGAGCGATGTGATTCGCGATCTTTCGTTCCGGATTCGGCCTCGCACCACCGTGGCCTTTGTCGGCCCTTCAGGCGCAGGCAAATCTACCTTGGTAACGTTACTGACTGGAATTCTGCAGCCGACCTCCGGGCAGATCCGTATGGGCGAGATCGACTGTGCCGAGATGGATCAACGCCAGTGGCGTACCGGCATCGGTTACGTCACGCAGGAGAGCGTCATCTTCAACGACACCATCCGTAACAATATCACCATGTGGAAGGAGGGTGTGCCGGATAAGGCGGTACGCGAAGCCGCCCGACGGGCCCATATCCGCGATTTTGTCGAAGGTCTTCCGAGGGGATACGATACTCTTGTCGGCGACAACGGCGTGCGACTTTCGGGCGGACAGCGGCAGCGTATCTGCATCGCGCGCGAGCTCATGAAGCAGCCGAATATCCTGATTTTCGACGAGGCGACCAGCTCGTTGGACACCGAGTCCGAGCGCGAAATTCAACGCAACATCGACGACTTTCATGGAGAAAAGACAGTTGTGATCATTGCCCACCGCCTCTCGACCGTGCGTAACGCCGACGTCATCTATGTCCTTCGCGACGGTGTTATTGTGGAACAGGGCTCCTGGGACGAGTTGAAAGAGAAGCCCGGTGGCGCCTTTGCCAAAATGCTCGCGATGCAGGAGAACACCTTGCCCGGCGAAATATGTTCATCCTCCGGCGATGTTTGATTTCTGCGCCTGCGCTCGGATATGAGTCTTACGAACGCTGTTTGGATAAGTCAAATTATATGATCGATACCGCCGTCTATCCTATCGATGTCTGGGGAATCAAGCGCATCGGCGTGGAAAACTACGTTGCAGATCATCGCCTGCCGCGGTTTTTCGCCGAAGATATGGAAGATTTCCATGCTCTCACGGAGCGCTATCTTGGCTGGATCGATCATTATCATGACAATCCTGTGGCCCGCGATGTTCTGATCGCCCTCGCACCCACTCAAACTATGGTTTTATCCGCTGTACATGCCACCCGACAGGAACAGGTTCTTGCGGAAAAGGGCGTTAAGACTCTGCTCGGTCGAACCGATCGGCCAGTCCAGGGCTATGCCAGGGAGTTTTTGCGGCAGCAATGCGATTCTTTCTCGAAAAGCTTTCAGCGCGTGACTCGCCTTCGTTCCCGCCTGAAATGCACCTTGAAGAATGCGTGGTCGAAGTGGCAAGGTCATTTCATCCCGCACCCTTATTACAATCTTTTTGACGTCGGGCAGATTGAACTTCGAAAATGGGCGGATCAAAACGAAGTCACGCCTCTTCCCGTTTATCCTTATTATGATAAGCTCAATGATACTTCTACTCCTTGGGTTGAGGCTGTTGTATCGGATGTCCTTGAAGCTTTGCCGGTACTCAAGACGATGAACGCGATTCTTCCCCGCGAGGAGATCGTTCGAAGTTGGGAGAAAACGATCTCCCTTGGTGTCGCGTTTTATCGCAACCAGCGCCGGCATCTTGGATCATGCAACGGCAGAGTTCTTCTGGTTACGAAGATGGGGAATATGGATTTCCGTCTTTTCACCATGGCGTGGCGACGGCAAGGCGGAGAAACTATCGGCTTCACTCATGGGAATATGGATTTCCATGCCTATGGATATTTTCATCGAGATCTGCTCGATCATATGCTGGTTGACAGATATGTCTGCCTTTCGGAACTCGAGATGGCGAGTTATAAGAGGGCCATTGAAGACCTTGTCCCCCCTACGCGTTGCCCACAGGCCTGCCTAGAGTACCTTGGCGAACAGAGTCCAGTGCCTTCTTGCATCCCTTGCGAGCCAGCGTCAAACGGGAGTCCTGTTGCCTTGATCATCGGTTACCCGCACAAACATGGCGAGTGGGGCTTGATCCTCCACTCACCGGACGTTATGCGACTAGAGCACCTCGCCATTCGGGAGTTACAATCCATGGGATATCGCGTCGTGTACAAAATTCATCCGGACCGGCGTGAAGAGACCTTTGATTTATACAAAGGCATTGCCGACGAAGTATGGGATATGCCTTTCCTCGAAGCGCGCAAAAAAGCAGATCTTCTTGTGTATTGCGTTCGTCAAACGACCGCATTTGTAGAAGGTTTCGAGACTGATATACCCATGATTGTCTTCAAGGAAGAGCATGATCTGATTCCCTCGGCCACTAGAGATGTCCTATTGCGCCGAGTCGCATTTATCCCGATCAATAGCACGAATGACCAGGGATCTTGTTTTTCTCGTCACGATCTCGAAGCAGCGATGCTGGAAGCGATGCGGCTCTGCCGCGGATCTCGTTCTGGTCTTGTCATGTCTGGTCAAGAAAGATGCAAACAGGTTTGACTGGCTCAACCGCAACCCTTCTCCTTCGCGCCGACGCGGGTCCGGATATCGGCGCCGGCCATGTCATGCGCTGCCTGGCGTTGGCCTCGGCGGCGTTGAATCGGGGGTGGCGTTGTATTATCTTCACGCGGGGCGGAAAGGAATTGATCCGCGACCGGTGCGCCGATGAGCGCCTGATCGTTTTGGGGGCTGATGCCCCTTTGGGCAGCCTCATGGACGCACGCTCGACCGCTACGCTGGCGGCGGACCGATCCGTCGACTGGATCGTGGTGGACGGATATGGCATAGCGAAAGATCCTTCAGGTGCCAATCCTTCCACACAGCCTCGCGGCATTGGTTTTGAAGACGGCTATCTGGAAACGTTGCGCTCCGGCCCCGCGCGCGTACTGCTCCTCGATGACTACGGCCATCATGATCGCTATGATGCCGATTGCATCTTGAACCAGAATATCACCGCCTGGGCAGGCATATATGCTGAGCGTTCACCTTCTGCCAGCCTGCTGCTGGGCCCGCGATATATCCTGTTACGCCCCGAGTTCACGGCGTATAACCAACGCGTGTCGCACTCGACGTCGACACCAATGCCGCGAATCGTCGTCTCGATGGGCGGAGCGGACTTGGATAATGCCACCGGAAAGGCGCTCGACGCATTGGCACTTCTATCGCCAAGGCCGGCCTCTGTCGATGTCATTCTGGGAAAACTCAATCCGCATGTTTCTGCGATAGAGAAGCGTGTCCGAGAACTCTCCGATGCATTCCGGTCGCCCTCTCTTTCCGAGCCAATCCGTCTGCATTACAACGTGGAAGATATGACTCCATTGCTGAGTCAGGCCGATCTCGCTGTTATCGCCGGAGGCAGCACCTGCTGGGAGACGCTATTTCTCGGCGCGCCATCGTTGGCCCTCATCGTGGCGGACAATCAGGCTGAGATCTCCGAAACGCTCGATGCGCTTGACTTGTTGCGCTGTCCCGGATGGGCGGACAAGATTGCCTCAAATGAGCTGGCCGACAAACTGGCGTCGCTACTCGATCACCCCAACCTGTTGGAGGCCATGTCGCGTCGGGGGAGGGATCTCGTGGACGGACATGGTGCCTCGCTGGTAATGGATCATCTTCAGAAACAGGCTTCTTTCGAAGCCGCCCCGCATCTGCGCGCCGTCTGTTTGGCCGATGTCGTGCAACTCTGGCATCTGGCGAATGACCACACGGTACGCGCCTGCGGTTTTGCACCGGAGTCGATACCACTGGCTGATCACGAAAGATGGTTTCATGACTGGCTGACCGCTGATGACAAACAAATGTGGGTTGTCGAAGACGGCGGCGCTGTCATCGGTCAAGTGCGCTACCACCGCACATCGGAGGAAGCAGCCGAGATCAGCATTTCATTGTGTTCGGACTACCGCGGGCGGGGGCTGGGCCCCTGGATAATCCGGGAGACGCTTGTTTCCGCCGCAGAGCAACTTCGTGTCGGTCGGATCGAAGCCGTCATCCGCACCGATAATTTCCCAAGCGCACGTGCGTTCGAAAAGGCAGGCTTTGTTGCTTCCGGATCCGGCACGCGGAATGGTGTTTCTCATCACGTTTATACTTGGTCAGCGGCGGAAACCGATGCCGTTGCGGAGGATCGGGAATGACGGATTCTTCTCCCGTTCGCATCGGCCGCCGTCTCATCGGCCAGGGCCATCCGGTTTATCTTGTCGCCGAGTTGTCGGCCAATCATGGCGGAAGCCTCGATGCGGCGAAGGACCTCGTCCGGGCGGCGAGCGAGAGCGGCGCCGACGCGATCAAGCTCCAGACCTACACCGCCGATACAATCACCCTCGACTGTGACGCGCCGCCGTTCGTGGTGCAAGGTGATTTGCCCTGGAAAGGGCGTACGCTGCACGATCTCTACGAAGAGGCGCATACGCCGTGGGCATGGCATGCTCCACTGCGTGAGCTCGCCGAGAGCCTGGGGATGGACTGCTTCTCCACGCCGTTCGATCCGACAGCGGTCGTTTTTCTCGAAGAACTGGGCATGCCCGCCTACAAGGTCGCTTCCTTCGAAATTGTCGACATTCCTCTCTTGAAGCTGATCGCCGCGACCGGCAAACCGGTTATCATGTCAACCGGAATGGCCGAGCTTGCGGAGATCGAGGAGGCCGTCTCGGCATTGCGCGAAGACGGCTGCAAGGAACTGGTCTTGCTCAAATGTACCAGCGCCTATCCCGCGCCGCCGGGGGAGATGAATCTACGCGCCCTCGCGGATCTGTCCAGTCGCTTCAACGTCCCCGCGGGCCTCTCCGACCACAGCCTCGGAATTGCCGCGGCTGTGGCCTCCGTCGCTCTGGGGGCCTGTATGATCGAAAAGCATATCTGCCTTTCCCGCGAACAGGGCGGACCCGATGCCGCATTCAGCCTCGAACCGCGGGAATTCAAACAGATAGCCGAGGCGGTACGGGTTGTCGAGCAGGCCTTGGGGGGAGTGACGTCCGGCCCCACGGAGAAGGACCGCCCGGCACTGGCCTATCGCCGCTCGCTCTTCGTCGTCAAGGACGTACGCCAAGGCGAACGCTTCACCTCCGAAAACATCCGTTCGATCCGCCCGGCCGCCGGTTTGCATCCGCGCTACTATGACCGCGTGATCGCCCGAGGAATCGCGAATCGCGATCTCAAAAAAGGCACGCCGCTCTCGTGGGATCTGATCGACGGAGTGGACGAGTAATCAATATTCTTCGGGATTCTTCCTCCGTAGCCAAAGAATTTGAGCTCGGGTTACATCGCTCCCCCGGTCGGAGGCAAGAGTCCCAGAAATTCCTCGCGCGGCGAAAACTCGGAAGCGAGCAATCCCACCGCGATACGGTCGACGCGAACGCCGTCGTATCGCACGAGAGCTTCTCGCTCGCGGCCTTCCACGACAAAACCGCTTTTCTCGAGTACTTTGGCCGAAGCGACGTGCCCTGCATAATATCCGGCCGAAAGCCGATACAATCGGCATTCGTGAAAACAGAAGTAGCATGCCGCGTGAACCGCTTCGGAAGCATAGCCCTTTCCCTGCGCATCGGGGTGGCCGATCACAAAGGATAGTTGACCGTTGCCATGATAAGAGCGGATATCCTGAATCGTGACAGTACCAACAAGGCGCTCACCTTCGCTGTCATAGATGCCAAAATGCTTGCACGTTTCAAGATCGCTTAAGCGACCGAGCACATAGTCGAGGACATCGGAACGGCTCCATGTGCGAAACCGGATCTCTAGGTATTTCGTAACGGCGGGATCGTTCAGCCAAGCGACATAACCATCAGAAACGTCTTCGGGTTGTATATCCCGCAAAACCAGCCTGCGGCTTCTCAGAATCGGCAATCGATCCTTTTGAGGGAAAATGTGCATTTGATAATCATGCCTCACGCCTGATAGTCCTGACTCTATGGTATGTTTCGAGTTGCCTTATGCAAGCTATTCACTTGGTGTAGACGCACGGAAGAGGATGTGGAAATCGGCGATCAGGTATTTATAATGTTATCGCGTCGCCGTTATATGTGCAAGGCGCTTAACACCAAGTAGGACCTTACGTGCGTTGCTCGCCGATAATGGCGAATTGAGAACGGCAAATGTCCCTCATCAACCATATCGAGTGGCGCAATGTTTCGTTGCCGATCATGGTATTGGGAACGGCCCAACTCGGATCCGATTACGGGATCGCCAACCGCAGTGGCAAACCCTCGGATGAGACGGCGCGCGACTTGATCGATACGGCCCTGGATTGTGGCGTACGTTGTTTCGACACGGCGCAATGCTACGGCGACAGCGAGATCCGTCTCGGCGCAGGCGTGCGCGAGACGCACGCGAAGGCGCTGGTGGTAACAAAATTCTCCCCGACACTGGATCCGCGCGACGGAGATGCCCTTGATAAAGCAATGACTCGAAGCGAAAAACGACTTGGTTCGATCTGGTGCATGATGCTCCACTGCGCGGACTGGCTGAATGCATGGGATGACGGTTTGGGACGCGTCTTGCTTCAGGCGCGCGAGCGGGGTGTCTTCGCTCATGTCGGCGTTTCAGTTTACACCCTTGCAGACGCGCGCCGCGCCATATCGCATCCGGAGGTGGACGTGGTGCAGGTGCCGTGCAACGCTTGGGATCGACGCATGGTCGAGGCCGGCATCTTCGAGTTGGCTGACGAAAACGGCACGTTGTTGATGGTGCGCAGTGTTTTCCTGCAAGGATTGCTGCTGCTCGATCCGGCAGAGGCCGGTGCGCGTGTGCCTGGTGCCGACATGGCTGCCCGGCGCTGGCAAGCATTCTGCGCTGAATACGGGCGCACGCCGCTGGAGATGGCCGTGCAGTTTGTGCTCTCGCTTGAGGTGCCGCTGGTGATCGGAGCGGAAACGCCCGCTCAAGTCCGCCGCAATGCCGAGCTCGTTGCCCTGCCGCCGTTGGAAGAAGATCTACTGGCCCTTGTCGACAAAACCATGGGCGATCTTCCGGAAACGATCTGGAATCCGGCTCTCTGGAGTAACACATGAGTGTATTAGTGGTGCTGCAGGCACGAATGGGCTCGCGGCGTCTTCCGGGCAAGATGTTGATGCCGATCGTGGACGGGCGCGGCGCACTGGCGCTGATGGTGGAGCGCATTCGCGCCTGTGCTGCCGTCGACGATTTGGTCGTGGCGACGACCGTGGCTCCGGAAGACGATGCGCTGCAGAAGGAGTGCTCTCGCCTGGGCGTGAAATGTTACCGTGGATCGATCGAGGATGTCCTGGACCGCATGGCCCGCGCAGCGGATCTGTATCCGCAGGCGGAAACGATCGTTCGACTTACTGGCGACTGCCCGTTGCACGATCCGGCGGTGATCGCACGCGTAATCGAAGCGCATCTGGAGGGCGGTGCCGACTATACCTCGAACGTTGCGCCCCCGACTTTTCCCGATGGACTGGATGTTGAAGTTATTTCGCGCGCCGCGCTGATGGCGGCTTCACGGGAAGCGTCTCTTCCCCCGGAGCGCGAGCATGTGACGCCATTCATCCGCAACCGTCCGCAGCGATTCCCCGCACGGAACGTGCGCTGCGAGGAAGACCACTCGGCCATGCGCTGGACATTGGACGAGGTGGAGGATCTTGAGATGATCCGGCGGGTGTATGCCGAACTGGCGTCGCACGGAACGCTCTTCGGCATGCGCGCTGTCTTGGATTTGCTCGCATGCCAGCCCGAGATCACCGCATCAAACGCGAACATTCCACGCAACTCCGGAGCAGCCACACCCGAGACGGAGGACGCAACTCGTATGAGCCTGCCGAATAGCAACAGCCGCGCGCTGCAAGAACGCGCCCTGCGCGTAACGCCCGTGGCGGCGCAGACGTTCAGCAAGAGTTACCGGTATTACTCGGGCGATACCGCGCCGTACTTCCTTGCGCGCGGCAAGGCGGGGCATGTGTGGGATGTCGACGGACGCGAATACATCGATTTCGTTCTCGGCCTCGGTCCCGTAACGGTGGGCTACGCCAACGAGGAGGTGAATGAAGCGGTCCGCAAACAGCTCGAGCGCGGCATCAGCTTCTCTCAGTCGACAGAACTCGAAGTGCGGTTGGCGGAGAAGCTGGTCGAGTTGATTCCGTGCGCGGAGATGGTTCGTTTCGTGAAGAACGGCAGCGACGCCACCACCGCCGCGGTGCGGCTCGCGCGAGCCTCGACCGGTCGCGACAAGGTAATCGTCTGCGGCTATCACGGCATGCATGACTGGTATGTGTCCACTACCGCGATGAACAAAGGCGTGCCCGCAGCGGTTCGCGCATTAACCCTGACAGTGCCGTTTAATGATCTGCCAGCGCTGGAGGCATTGCTGGCGGCGCACCATGGAGAGGTGGCGGCGGTGGTACTGGAACCCGCACAGGGAAGCGGACCCGCGGCGGGTTATTTGCAAGCCCTGCGCGCGTTGACCGAGCGCGAAGGCGTGGTGCTCGTCTTCGATGAAGTGATCAGCGGCTTCCGCATCGCCATGGGCGGAGCGCAGGAATACTACGGCGTGACGCCGGACTTGGCCGCGGTGGGCAAGGGCATGGCCAACGGCCTGCCTGTCTCGGCAGTGGTCGGAAGTGAGAGCCTGCTGCGTCAGATCGAAGATGGCGTGTTTATCTCCACGACCTTCGGCGGGGAGGCGCTTTCCTTGGCCGGGGCGTTGATGACAATCGAGATCCTCGAGCGCCCGTATGCATTCGAACATATCTGGACGATCTCCACGACATGGTTCGAGCAGGCCTGCAAAGCCGTGACGACGCTCGATCTCGACGCGGTCATGAAGCCTTTCGGATTGCCTCCGCACAGCGGTTTTCAGTTCACGGACCACGGAACGCTGAAGGATCTCGATCTACTGTCTGTCTTCCAGCAACGGTTGCTCGAAGAAGGCATCCTGACCGTGGGGATAAACAATTTCTGCCTGGAACACACGCCGGAGGACGTAGCAACGCATCTGGATGCCTTTGGCAAAGCCATCGATGACGTGCGTCGCGCTGTGGAAGCGAACTCGACAGAAGGCATCCTCAAGGGAGACGGGATGCGCCCCGTCTTTCCGCGTAACTGAACGACGCGAGTGCACCTCGCCGGCGCAGCTTACGCACGCACCGTCTCCTGATGGATTTGCGCCCCGCCTTACCCGTTCCCGGCACCCGCTTTTTCGGCTTCCACGACAAAGGCGGAGCAAAGAAAGAAACCGCGCCAGTTCGATGGATCGTGCTCCAGTCGAATGGCTTCCTGGCGGAAGAGCGACGGATTCTCGGCCGCGAGATACGGCATGGCCGGGTGATAGTGATACCAGAGCAGCCGCATATTCACGAATCCGTACCGGCTGAACAGTTCCATGACCTCGAACGGATTGTGGAACTTCGACAGAATGGCGTCATAACCGGGGGCGTCGGCACTCTCCCCCGTCATGCGTTGCGACGGCATATCCATTCTGAGCCGGGGCTCCAGATCCTTGGCGACGAGATCCTTGATTTCGGATGAAACCCCGCGAAGCAAATCGTTGAGAATGAAATCCATCGTGTACCGGTTCATCGTAAACAGCGAGAACAGGCTGTTTCTGAATTCGATGAATACGGTGCCGCCCGGACGCACCATCGCGGCCATGTTCTGAATCACCATGTCGTCGTTCCGAACGTGCGGCATGACCCCCATGGCGATGAGTCCGTCGTACAAGCCTTCACTCACCGCATGCGAATAGGTGACGGGATCCTGGATATCCCCCCAGAAAATATGATTCGGATCGAGATTGTTCTTCTTCATCCGCTCTTTAGCCTTCTGGACCATGGCCTCGGAGATATCGAATCCCCAGACATCGAGTCCGGTCTTCGCCAGTGTGGAGAGAGGCGTCCCTTCCCCGACGCCGACCTCGATGATGCGCTTGATGTTTTTAGTCATGAAGGAGTTCAGAAGCAATTGGAGGCGGAAGTAATTGGCGGGATACTTGCGGTCGGTATCCTGCAGGAACTCCCTGTCGTATTGCTGATGATAGCCGGCGGCATCCGCATCATAATAATGGGCTACCGACTCGTCGTGCATTCCCATTGCTCACCTCCCGTTCTTTTCCACTCGTATAAGCTCATGTTCTTCCAGCAATGCAAGCGTCTCCACGATCTTGAGAGGATCTTTACCCAGGCGGTTCGCCAGATCCACCACGTCATGACCACCGTCGCAGTAGGCCAGGATGTGTCGGATAAGCACCTCTCGCGTCGGGTTGTCTTTTCTGGATATAGTGGGGTAGAGTCCGCGCTTTCCCAGTTGCGGTTCACATAAATACACCGGCGAATAGGTGTGATTCGCTTCAAGCAGCCGAATGCATTTCTGAAGAATCGAGAAGCCTCCCTCGAGCCCTTGCGGGGAAATAACGGACATGTCATCGAGAGAGGTATGGTACTCCGGGTATTCGCCGTATTTGCTGCGCATGATCGAGCAAACCGGAAGGTCCACCCCCGGCGCACAGAATTGCTGCTCATCGCTGCCTCGATCGAGAAAGGAATACTCACGGTATTCCGGAGCATGATACTGAAGAACTGTCTTGGCGATTCGGTCCGCCAAGGTACCGCCGAGGCGGGACGGAAGGTGCGAGTATGTCCGATTATCGCCAAGGCAAGTCAGCACAAAGCCGGCATCGACATGCTGCTGCAGATGCTGCAGATTACGGCTGAGATAGACCAACGCTCCAATCCGTTCCGGGCCGTAATAAAATCTGTATGTATAGCGGCGACGCGGAAGCGATTGCACCCATTGTGCCAGAGCGGTGGCCACCACGGGCCCCGATAGCTCGTTGTTCGCCAGCGAGGGATGACAGGTATACGTGGATAAGAAAATCTCCCTCTCGGTTTCTCCGGGGATGATCAGTTCCCCGTAGGTCATCGATCCGGGCTCGAGCGTGCTGTCGATCACGACGCGGTACGTCCCCGGCTTCAATGCGTCTCGTTGCCTTTGTGTCAGGCAGAATCCCCAGCGTTTCTTGTAGTACGAAGTGACGTAAGGAATGGCGTCCGGTTGATCGGGTAAGGAGTACAAGTGAGACTGCAGTTCGTCTAACGGGATATGGGCATCGACTGGTATCGAATAACCTGCTACATGCAGATTGTTTTCACGGAAATCGACGACACGCCGCCCGGAAGGGTCCTCGATATATGCATCGCGGATCACTGCTGTCCGGTTGTTTCGGTCGATTTTCTCAGTAACCAATAATGCCGC
>CAYWFP010000013.1:0-54807 GCA_964457365.1 uncultured Planctomycetaceae bacterium | reverse complement strand
CCATCGACGAGGACTACCTGGAGACCGTCCTTGGAATTTAAGTGCGATAGCCCTGGGCCCCGGCGTGCTCCCCCGATAATTCCCTTGGCCGTAACGAAACGATCCCTTAAAATGCGAGTGATTTCACGCCATTTTCCGGAGGGCAGGTGATGGGGATCTGGGACAAGCTCCGCGGGCAATTCATCGACGTCATCGAGTGGACCGACTCCACCAGCGAAACGATCATGTGGAAATTCCCGCGCGGCGACAACGAGATCAAAAACGGTGCGCAACTGGTCGTGCGCGAGTCGCAGGCGGCGGTTTTTCTGTACGAGGGGCAACTCGGCGACGTCTTCGGCCCCGGGCGGGTGGAGTTGAAGACGAGCAACATCCCGATCTTGACGACGCTGGCGAGTTGGAAGTACGCCTTCGATGCGCCGTTCAAATGTGACGTCTACTTCGTCAACACCAAGCAGTTCACCGACCAGAAGTGGGGCACGAAGAATCCGATCATGCTGCGCGATCCGGAGTTCGGCCCGTTGCGCCTGCGGGCCTTCGGCACCTATGCCTTTCGCGTCGGGAATCCGGGCGCCTTCGTTCGCCAGATCGCCGGCACCGACCACCTCTTCGAGACGCACGAGATCAACGAGCAACTCCGTAACATTCTGACCAGTCGTTTCGCCGACGCATTGGGTGAAAGCAAGATCGCCGCGCTGGATCTGGCCGCGAACTACAACGAACTGGGCGATCAACTCCGCGAACTGATGCAGCCGGAGTTCGAGGAGTACGGCCTGCTGCTGACGAAGTTCCTTATCGAGAACATCTCCCTGCCGGCGGAAGTGGAAGAGGCGCTGGACCAGCGCGCCAAGATGGGCATTATCGGCAACATGGGCCAGTACACGCAGATGAAGACAGCCGACGCCATCGGCGACATGGCCAACAACCCCGGTGGCGGTGGCAATATGATGGGCTTTGTCGGCGGCATGGGCGCAGGCGGGGTGGTAGCCGGCGCCATGCAGGCCGGTGTCAACAGCGCCACGCGGCAGCCGCAGCGACCCGCAGACGGTCCGCCGCCGTTGCCGCAGGCGGCGCAGTATTACGCCGCTATCGACGGGCGGCAGGCCGGTCCGTTCGACGTCGACGGCTTGCGCCAGCAGATTGCCGAGGGCAAGGTGGCGCGCGAGACGCTGGTGTGGAAGGAGGGGTTGGCCGACTGGACCGCCGCGCAGCAGGTTCCGGAGGTGATCGCTCTCTTCGGCGGGCCGCCGCCACTGCCGCCGCAGGGGTGATCTCGCGGACTGACAATTATTGTTCCGAGGGGGTTTTCCGCGACCGCAACGAAAGTCGCACAGCCAAGGAGAAATATGAAAAGACGGATAACAGGCATGACGGTCGCGCTGTTGTTGCTGGCGACGGCCGGATGGACGGGCGAGATGAAACTGGTGGCCAAGCCGCTGGAGCCGGGGGATACGGCCCCGCCGGTCAAGGCTTTCTGGATACAAGGGGAGGGAATGGACCCGGCCGCGGCCACGGGGCAGCATATCTACGTCGTCGAGTTCTGGGCCACGTGGTGCGGGCCGTGCCGCCAGACCATTCCACACATCAATAAACTGTACCAACAATACAAGGATCAGGGCGTCGTCTTCATGGGGCTGAGCAAGGAGGACCAGGCCACCATCACCGGCTTCCTCCAGGAGGTGCCGATGCGCTACAACGTCGGCTTCGACAAGGGCGGCTTGACCCAGTCGGCCTACATGGCCGGCGTCGACGGCATTCCCTTCGCCGTGGTCGTGGGCAAGGACGGCAAGGTCGCCTGGACGGGGCACCCGATGGACGGCATGGACCGGGTGATCAAGGATCTTGTCGCCGGCACCTTCGACATGTCGCGGCAGGAGACCATCGCCCAACTCAAGGACAAGCTGCGCCAGACTATCGGTCTCATCCAGGCCGGCCAGGCCACCCCGCAGCAATTGTTGGCGGTAGTGGATAAGTTGATCGCCGCGGACAAGGAGAACCCGGAATTCTACAACCTCAAGACCGATCTCCTGGGCAAGCTCAACATGAGCCAGCAGATCCCCGCACTCTACAGACTCTGGGCCGAGAACTGTGCCGAGAGCCCGCGCGGTCTGGCGCAACTGGCGCTCGCCGCCGCCGGCAACCAGTCGATCGACCAACGCGCGCCACGGATCGCCCTCGCCGCCGCGCAGAAGGCGGAGGCACTCAATACCGAGCAGGACATGGAAACCGCATTCGCCATCGCCAATGCCTACTTCATGCTCAGCCAACCGGCGAAGGCAGCGGGCATTCTTGAAACCATGCTCGCTGCCGAGGTCAACCAGGGCGCGCCCGAGCGGGCGACGTTGCAGAAATACGCCGATTACTACAAGACGCTGGCGGGGCTGACGCTCGATAACGGCGCGGCGCCGAAACCGGAAGCCGAGGGCGGTCCGAAGCCCGAAGGCGAAGCCGTACCCGAGGGGGAGGCGATGCCGGAGTAGGCGGTACCTGCGAGAGAGCCACTCCACGCAAGGCCGGCCGTGCGCCGGACTTTTTTGCGCCCATCCTTCCTTACGCGGACTTGGTCGGTGCGTGCTTCCATTTCGGGCACTGGCCCAGGAAGTGGCAGGGATTGTCGTAAAAGACGGTCTCGATGTCGTCTTCGGCGTGGCCGCGCCGGCGCATCTCGAAGATCGCGTCGTGCAGCGTCGCCGGATCCGAGGGCCCCCAGTCGCCCGAGGCGTCGACGACCATGCGCTCCAGGCCGTAGCGCTCGAGCGTGTCGACCACCCGCGCGGGCGAGTTCTTGGTCTGCGGGTAGATCGTCATCGAGGCCCAGTAGCCGGCCTCGCGCGCCGCGCGGACGGTATGCTCCTCCATATGGTCGAACATCACGCGCTCCGGGGCGATATCGCTTCGGTTGCCGAGACAATCGAGGAGCATCGCGACGCCCTTCTTCTTGTCCGCCAGGTGTGGCGTGTGGATCCAGATCAATTCGCCCCGCTGTATCGCCATATCGACCTGCAGCTCGAAGGTCTTCAATTCGTTGGCCGTGTTCTTGTTCAACCCGATCTCGCCGATGCCGAGGCAGGTGGGCTTTTTCAGAAACTCCGGCAGGTACGCGATCACCTCCTTGCTGAACGCGACGTCCTCCGCCTCTTTCGGGTTCATTCCCACCCAGCAGTAGTGGTCGATGCAGTACTGTGCCGCGCGGGTGGGCTCGAACGTCGAGATATGCGTGAAGTAGTCGTGGAACGCCTGCGGGCTGGTGCGGTCGTATCCGGCCCAGAACGCCGGCTCGCAGCAGGCCACGCAGTGCATGCGCGCCATGCGCTCGTAGTCCTGGGTGGTGCGCGCGATCATGTGGATATGCGGCTCGATCACTTTCATGCATCGCCCTCCGTGCTGAAGAGCTCGAGGAAGGCTTCGGCGCGTTCGCCGCCCGGGGATTTGAGGATATCGAGCGACTCGATCAGCTTGCGCAGGCGCGGATCGTTCATCGCCGCTTCACTCCCTTCGGCGCGCTCGATACGGTCGAAACCGGCGGCGGCCTCGAGCAGGTGGCAGCGGATTTCCAGAAAATACTGGTCCAAGAGCGCCGCGGCGGTCTTGGGCGAGGGCTTCTTCAAGGTCGGCGGCATGAGGGTCCTCCGGGGCGGAGTTCATTCACGGTATCGCCCGCAGCAATAGAAACTGTTGACGATTCTCTTCTGATAACGCATGATAAGCGATGTCGGTTCAATGTCAAAAGGAGTCTGCATGAGCGTCAATCCCGACTGCGTCTTCTGCCAGATCGTCGCCGGCAACCTGCCGTGCGACAAGGTCTTCGAGTCCGACGACATCCTGGCCTTCCGCGATATCAACCCCCAAGCGCCGACGCACATCCTGATCGTTCCCAAGGAACATCGCGAGAAGCTGAGTGATTACGGAGAAGACGACGCGCTGCTTCTGGGCAAGGTCCAGGCCGCGGCGGTGGAGATCGCCGAGCGCGAGCGGCTCTCGGACTTCCGCGCCGTCATCAACTGCGGCGAGGGCGCCGGGCAGGAGGTATTCCACCTGCATCTGCATCTGCTGGGCGGGCGAGCGTTCTCCTGGCCGCCGGGGTAATCGCAGATGCCTTCGAACCTTAACGGCCCGGACGACGTTCCATGGTGGCGGTGCCGGAAGTTGTGGAAAGAATTGATCCCGCGGTGGACAGCGACGGTGATGCTCGTGCTTCTGCTGATGACTCACGTCGTTTTGCCTTTCGCATTCGACATTTTTTTTTACTGGTTCGGCTATCTGTACTGATCGTTCTTGCGATACGAGGCTTATAACCGCTTTCCGATTGGACGATACATGCACTGCGACGACACCCAGACCCGCCTCGTTCCGTATCTCCAGGGCGAGCTCTCGCCGGGGGAGATGAAGGCGGTGCAGCTTCATATCGGCGGTTGCCTGCCGTGTCGGCGTGCGGCGCAGGAGGCGCGCGGGCATGCCGACGTGGTTATTCCGGCGTATCTGGTGGCTTACGTCCACGGCCAGCTCGACGAGCGTACCGCCCGCGCGGTCCAGGTGCATCTGGCGTACTCGCCGTTCTGCCGCGACGAGTACGACGACATCCGCGCCGCGGCGAACGAGGTGATCAAGAACTTTTCGCAATACCAGCTTTCGCGGATCTTCCGCGCCATGGTGATGCAGGAGTGGAAGCCGCACCGCGTCGGGCGCCCGGTCCGCCATCGCCACCGCAGCTTCGCGGAGTTGATCGAGCGCGCCGAGGCCGGCAATACCTTCACCTACGAGCGCCACGTCGACCGCTTCAAGGACTACGCTTACATTGCCGCCTACCTGGCGGTAAAGGATTTTCACTGGGCCGGCGAAATCGCCAAGTCGATCTTCGTCGCCGGCATGCCCCGCTTCGAGAGCGATCTGACCAAGACGGGCTTCATCCAATGGTTGAGCGAGCAGGTTGAATACGTCGCCCGCGACAGCAGTTGGCTCGGCAAGAAGGACGATATCGGCGATCGCGCCGAGGGACTCAGCGGGTACCAGGGCAGCTACAAGCTCCGCCGCCACAAGCTGATCCTCGGTCTCGCCGAACGATTCGAGCCCGCGGAGCGCATCCCGTTCCTGCTGTACAACGTGCAACGCCTTTCCTATGCTTCTATCGCGCAGCTTCTTGATCTGAACGAACTGACCGTCTTCTCGCTCTTGGACAAAACCACCCGCGAAGCCATGACAATCCTGGAGGAGGACTCTCGTAAACACCCGAGGCACCGGCGTCTCTGGGAGCGATGAACGGCAAGCTTTGCTTGACAGTGCAAGGGGGAAGCCTACAATATGACGCGCCCCGAGCAGTGGCGCTCGAAGGGTCGGCTGCGGATGCTCTCGAATCGATCGAATGGATTTCCCTCGTCGGGTCTTTGGGTTGCGCGATACGGGCGGGCGTCTGGCGTAGAAAGGATGCGTTCTCATGTGTCTATTGACCTTGGCAATCTGGGCGATACTCTTCATCATCACGGTCGTCGTCATGGTGATCAACAATCAGGCCGGAGCGCTGACGGGCATCATCGCGCTGGGGTTGGGCGTGATTCTGCCGGTCGTGACCAACTACTGGCGCCCGCTGATCTTTCGCTGGCACGTGCGCCGGCGGAAGCTGCGCGACAAGCTTCTCGCCGAGGGCGTGCTGACCAACGACGACCTGGAGAAGGGCGCGCGCTACGTCGAGTGCGTCGAGGTAAAGCCCGGCACGGAGAAACGCGTCTCGGGAACCAAACAGCAGGGGTTCCTCCTCATCGAGGGAACCTCGCTGCGGCTTCTGGGCGAGAAGACCTGTTTCAACAGCGACAACTTCACCATCATCCCCAGTTGCACCGGCCGTTGCAGCCAGTGCTGGGTCATCTGGGCCTGCGGCGGCGACAGTTTTCGTCTCCGCACCAAGATCGAGGATAAGGACCGCGAGTTCCTCGTCCGCTGCCGCGAGGGGCGCACTCTCAAGCAGACCGCCCGGGCTACCGAGATGCTCGAGGAGATGGTCGAGATCGAACCCGGTTCCGGTCCGGAGGAGAAGAAGGAGGGGGCGGGGCCCGACCCGGCGAACCGCACGCCGACGACGATCGACAAGCCGCTGGATCCCGGCGGCGAGTCCGTACTGCCGAAAGAGGCCGATCAGCCCCAGCCCGCCCAGGACACTTCATCGTCCGAAGGCGAGAGCGAGGAGAAGGACGAGAACGCCGGCTGATTGCGGCCGATCGCCGGAAATCCGAAAGGGCGCGGAGCGGCAGGCTTCGCGCCCTTTTTTGTCGTTCCGGTTTGCATAGATTCGACGAGGCGGTATGATACCAAGCGGTGTCCGACAGATTCGCGTTCTTATGAGGAACGTCTATGAGCCTGACCTGCGCTTGCCCGAGTTGCGGCAAATCGTACCGTTTGAAGGATTCCTACGCCGGCAAAAAAGTGACTTGCAAGTGCGGCAAAGCCTTTCGCGTGCCTGCGGGCGTGGCGGAGGACGGCAAGCCTTGTCCTCGTTGTCGGGCGATGGCCGGACAGGATGACGTCATTTGCGTTCAATGCGGCTACGACTTTCGCAAAGGCACCGGCGTGGTCCCGTCCGGACCCGGCGCCGCCGTTCCGGCACTTTCCGGGCCCGACTCCGGCCGCGATAAATTCCAGCAGGCGCGGCTGATCCTCGCCGTCGTCGGAGCGGTCGTGCTGCTGCTCATCGCCGTTGGAACTTGGCGGCTCTGGAGTGTCAGCAAGCAGATGAGCGAAGGGCCGGTGCGCAAGGAACCGTCGCCGGAGGAGGTTGCGGAGATCCTGCGTCGGCGCAAGGAGGAAGAGGCGCAGAGGAACCAGCGCCAGAAGCAACTCGCGCGCGAGGCGTTGGAGCGGAAGCTCGCGACTGTGCCGGTGGCTGTCGAAGGCGAGGACAATCTCAAGAAGATGGCCGCGGAGGAGATGGCCAAACAAGCGCTCTGGCAGAAACATTTCGCCGGGGCGACCAAGAACGCCGACGGCTATGCCTTTGCCATGACACTGACGGGTTCGCGCAAGACGTATTCTTCGAGTGGCGGGCATTACGACCCGGGCACAGTCGAGGTGACAGTGGAGCTCGAGTCTCTCGCTGGCGAGACGATATTCGCGAACAAGCACTCGCGCGCCCTGCCGACGATGATCCAGGTGCGGGACGCGAGCAGCGCGCAGGAGGCCGCGTTTACCGTCGCCGAATGCGGCGCCATCAAGGTATTACTCGCCCAAGCGGCGCTGAAGCTGGTGCAACCGGAAAACGCCGCCGGTTGTCTGCCTGAGGTCGTGAAATTGCTCGAACTGCAGAAAGGCCGGAGCACGGTGGTGCGGAGGGACGCGGCGTTGACGCTCGGGCGCATGGGAAAACTCTCCGTGCCACACGTGCCGGCACTGATCGAACAACTCGGCGATATTCACGTCGAAGTCTCGAAAGCCGCCGCGAAGGCGCTGGGTGATATCGGTCCGGCGACGGTGGCTGCGCTGGCCGCCGTCTTGAAGGAGTCCCCGCAAGGCGAAGGAACGAAGCGCCAGATGTCCGCGAATCGCCTGGAGCGCAAGAAAGCGCATGCCATGGAAGCGCTGGGGTTTATCGGTCCGGCGGCTGCGCGGGCGGTCCCCGCTCTTGTTGAAGCGCTGTCATCGAATGATTTCAAGGTTGCCAGTGCCGCGGCTGTTGCGCTTGGCGGAATCGGCCCTGGAGCGGGTGAAGACGCGGCGACGGCACTGGCCGAAAAACTGATCCCGGGAACAAATACGGGCCCGTTTCTGCAGGGATTGAAAGGGATGGGAAGCAGCGCGCGGCCGGCCGCGCCGGCGTTGATCGCCTTCCTGGAGAACACCTCGAAGTCTGCCGGCGCGGTGGTTTGCGCGGAGATCCTCGGCGACCTGCAGGTCAAGGAAGCGATGCCGGTTCTCGGCAAACTCTTCCATACCGAGGTGAGGTACCGCACGGGCGTGCACCGCCTGACAGTATTGCAACAGGCCTGTTACGACGCCCTCGAGAAATTCGGCCCCGTGGCCGCACCGCACGTGTTGCCTGCCTTCGCAAGCAAGTACGTTCTCTTTCCGGAAAAGGCGGAGGAGCTATTGATCGGGTATGGTGAGGCGGCAATCCCGGCGCTCGAACAGGGTATCGCCGAGGCCGATAAGATCGAGAAACGCTACCGCAGCCGCTACGTCAAGAAGTGCAAACAAGCCATCGCCAAGATCAAGGGCGGGGCGGAGTAGCCTGAGTTCTACTGGGCGCGGAGGGCTTGGGCGGGGTGAAGCCGTCGGGATACCGCAAACCGGCTTTCCCCAATAGGCCCTCCCAGTCCAGATGGGTATAGAGGATCGTGCCGCTGACTACGCCCAACGGCAGCAGAAGCAATCCCATGAACGGGATCAGAAACAGCAGTTCCATCGCCACACCGAGACCGAAGACGGACCAGCGGCAATGCGCCAGACCCGCCTTCTTGTGCTTGTCGCGCAGGAAATTCCTGGCCATGCCCACATCCATGAATCCCAAGCCGGTGAAGTACGCCGTCACCAGAAACAGCGGCATCCAGCCGACCACCGGGATGAAGAGAAACGGCAGCGTCAGCAGGCTCCATAAGATCTGTCGCAGCACGATCAGAAGCGAATCCAATATACTCAGCAGCGTTGCCTTGAGCGCCATCTTCCACGGCATCTCCGGCTTGCCTTGTTCCGCGCAGAGGTGTCTCTCGACGCGTTCGGAGAGGAGGTCGTTGATCGGGCTGGCGAGCACCATGCCGACGACGGTGAAGGAATAGTAGCCCAGCACCAGCAGCGGCAGGCCAAGCACGATCCATTTGAGGATGGTGCCGAAGGTATCCACGACGCTTCCGAGCCACGGGCCCACCGGATCCCAGAAGGTCCACTCCACGTTGGCCGGATCCCACATGTGGATGGCGTAGAACGCGCCGCCGAAGAAGACGATATAAAGCAGCAGGTTGACCACCAGCGGCAGCAGCGCCACGCGTTTGAGGTCGCGGCCGTGAAGCAGTACCCGCGCCGCCTCATATGGCAGGACGAAGCCGTCGCGAAAGGAACCGAGGGGTTTGAGCGCAGTCATGCCCGTATCGCGTTCGATCCCTCCCATGACGTATGATCCCTGCCCGAGAGTTCCGTGTCGGAGAAAAGCGGTACTATTACGTCAGCGGCACTCGATTTCAGCATCGATGGCGAAAGGTATCGCCGAGATGTCAGCCGCGCCTCGCCGCACGCCGCGCGTGCGCTTTCAGCGGCAGGCTCTGAAGGCGGATGAAGCCGGTGGCGTCGGACTGGTCGTACGCGCCTTCGTCGTCGTCCATGCTCGCTACTTTCTCGTCGTAAAGGGAGAACGGACTCTCGCGGCCGACGCAGGTGGCGTTCCCTTTGTACAGCTCCAGTCTGGCCACGCCGGTGACATAGCGCTGGCTTTCGCGCGAAAAGGCGTGCATGGCTTCCATCTCGCGGCAGAACCAGAACCCGTTGTAGACCAGCTCCGCGTAGCGCGGAATCAGCGACTCGCGCAGGTGCATCAGATTGCGGTCCATGGTCAGCCCCTCGAGGTCGCGATGGGCGGCCATGAGCAATGTCCCGCCGGGTGTCTCGTAGACGCCGCGGCTCTTCATGCCGACGAAGCGGTTCTCGACCATGTCGACCCGGCCCACGCCGTGCTTGCCGCCGAGCAGGTTGGCCTCGGTCAGGAGCGCCGCCGGCGAGAGGCGCCGCTCGTTCAGCGAAACCGGCACGCCCTGGACGAATTCCACCGTCACGCTCTCCGGTTCGTCGGGCGCCTTGCGCGGATCGGTAGTCAATTCGAACATCTCCGGCAGCGGCTTCGCCGCCGGGTCCTCGAGCATTCCCGCCTCGAAGGAGATATGCAGCAGATTCTCGTCGCTCGACCAAGGCTTCTTCGCCGTGGCCTTGACCGGGATGCCGTGTTTCTCGGCATAGGCGATACACTCCTGCCGCCCCTTGAAGACGCTGTTGAATGCTGCCTCGCGCCAGGGGGCGATGACCTTGAGATCCGGCGCCAGCGCCGCGGCGGTCAATTCGAAGCGGACCTGGTCGTTGCCCTTGCCGGTGGCGCCGTGGGCGAAAACGGCGGCGCCTTCGGCACGTGCGACGTTGACCATTTCCCGGGCGATGCACGGACGCGCCAGCGAAGTGCCGAGGCAGTAGCGCCCCTCGTAGAGCGCGTTCATCTGCAGCGCCGGCCAGACGAAATCGTGGGCGAAGGTTTCGCTCAGATCGCTGACGATCATCTTCGTCGCGCCCGAGCCCAGCGCCTTCTTCTCCAGTTCGTCCCACGCCTCGCGTTGGCCGACGTTGGCGGCGAAACAGACGACCTCGTGTCCTTGTTCGGCAAGCCATTTGCAGATCACCGAAGTATCCAGACCGCCCGAGTAGAGCAGTACGACCTTATCGCCCATCGCCTTCTCCATCGCTACTTCGGAT
The DNA here is from genome assembly GCA_964457365.1 of uncultured Planctomycetaceae bacterium. Lineage (GTDB taxonomy): Bacteria > Planctomycetota > SZUA-567 > SZUA-567 > SZUA-567 > CAYWFP01. Next base: position 44,382 of record CAYWFP010000013.1, on the reverse strand, counting down.
CGAGGCCGACCAGCTTGCCCCAAAGCTGGAGTAGCCGATCCGGCATTACCGGCCCTTCGGCCGTGACGCCGATCCAGTAGGTTTTTACCTTGCCGTCTTTCGCTATCTTGATGGTAAACGCTTCGTCGCCGAAGTCCCATTTGTAGTCGCCCTCGGGGACGCTGGCGGCCACCGCTTCGGCGGATTGCCATAGCGCGCGCCAGTCGGCGTCCATCAGGTTCTCGACTTTCGGCTGTCCTCCCTCGTCGCCGAGCTTCTGGATCACCGCGGTCTTCATATGGGTGACTTTGTGATAATAGCGCGGCGGCGTCCAGATATCCCCCTTCTTGATATGCTCCTGCAGCAGGATGCTGTCGCCTGCTTTGGCCACCTCCGGTTCGAGCGTAACCTCCATGCGCGGGATCGACGGATCGACCTCGGATTTCATTGGTGCAGGCTGCTCGGCCGGCGCGGTCTGTTCGGCTGCGGATTTCTGCTCCGGTTGTTTCGACGGCGCTTTCGCCGTCATGGCGTCACACCCTTGCGCCAGCAGCCACAAAGCCGCCAGACAGGCGCAGATGCCGCAAAATCGGATATTCATTGTTCCGCCTCCTTGGTCGCCATTTCGAAACCGCTGCCCGTTTCCGCCACGCAGACCGCGGCGATCGGATGGGTGAAGCGGGCGAACTCTCCCTCCCCGAGTACGAACGCGCACGCCCCGGTAGCGTCGACAGCCGCGAAGTCGCACCGGTAATGTCCGTTGGGAACGTTGTGCTCGTACGTCGACACGTAATAGCATTCTCCGGCATTGAGCGCGAAGCGCCGGACATCGAGACCGTCCTCGCGCACCACCCCCAGCCAGCCGCAGTCGTCCTCACGCGAGAACGCCGCGGCGATGCGCGGGGTGTTGTAGTCGTCGTGTTCGTAGTCCATCACCGCCAGCGGATAGGTCAGCGCGTCGCGCAGGCTCATGCCCGAGGCCACGCGCTCGGCAATGGGATCGGTGTGGGCGCCGTTACTGACGATGGCCACATCACCGACGAGACGGGCGCAGTTATAAGCGATGTACGGATTCTTGTGCACATCGGTTTCGTGTCCCTCCTTGGGGACGATGCTTGCGGTCTCTTCGCGGACGACGGGACGTCGGTTGGGAAAGCTACGCGAACTGACCCGGTAGATCGCGGCCAGCCTGCCGACGGTGGTGCGGGCGACGACGACGATGCGCCCGAGATAGATCGGTTCCATGGTTGTCTCCTACGTTTCCTGGGACCGATTATGATAAACGCAGGACGAATCGCGGTCAAGCGGCGAAAGCGCTTCGTGGCCGGCGTTATCAGCATTCTACGGCTTGGGTTTTCGCCGGCGCAGGGCGGGCTTGTGCTTGGCGCGCTTCATTCGTGGCCGGACCGGGCAGGGGGCTTTTTGCATGATAAAAAGGTAATTGAAGCCTCGGAGGAAGAAATTCTCCTCGGCGGCGGCCTTGCGATAGTTCCCTTTCTGAAGGTCTTTGTTGTGCCGTACCACGCTGACGACGTCCACCGGCGTCAACCATTTCCGCAGCCGGTAGAACAACTCGCAGCCGGTGGGATGGAAGCCCTTTTCCTTTTCGAAGGAGTCGCAGACATAAAGGCCCATATGCTTGCCGGGCTTGAGAATGCGATGGATCTCGGCGATAACCAGCTCCATCGCCTTGAAATAACCCTCGGTGGCGGCGCTGAGTTTGCCGATACAGCGCGGATCGCCGGAGTAGTCGATATGTGTCGAGTACGGCGGATCGATGAAGACGAAGTCGGCCTTTTCGTCCTCCAGCGGCAGTTTCCGCGCATCGACGCGGAAGACATCCTCGCGCACCACGTTCAGGTCGTATCCCAACGCGCGTCGCCCCAGTTCCCGCGCCATGTCGAGGGTAGTGCCGCTGCCGGCCATCGGATCGATCACCAGATCCTTGGGTTTGGTGTAACGCTGCGGCAAATTCCAGATCACGTAGCTCGGCGTAGCGCCGACGTACGAGGCGCGTCCTTGTTCGCCCTCACCGTAGTGTTGCGAGGGATAGTCCCACAGTGTCGTCACCTGCAGCGTCAGCGACGGTTTGCGGCGGCGGGGCATGACTCTCTCAGGGCAGGATGAATAGATCCGAATCGATCAGCGAGGAGCCTTCACTCGGGTGCGGCGTGTCGTCTTCCTCGGGCATGTCGACCAGTTCGCCTTCCACTTCCTCTACCGCTTCGCTGCTCGCTTCGGCGTTCATCTCTTCCTCGAGCGTCTGCAGGAAACGGCCGAAGCGCTCGCGGTTGCGCTCGTCCACTTTGACGAGGTGTTCGTGCGCGCGCTTGATGTGCTTGATCCGCGCCTTGGGATTGTCCTCCGGCAGCAGCGTCTCGGTTTCCACCTCCTGCAAGGCAAACGCCTCCTTCACCGGGACGATGCCCCAGACGCCGATCATTTCCAGCAGCTTCCGGTTGACCTCGCTGACGTTCAGCAGACAGATCCAGCCACCGGCGGTCTTGGCCTTTTCGTTCAGACCCACCAGCCCGCCCATGAAGGTCGAGTCCATGCCGGTGCATTCTTTGAGGTCGATGGCGAAATTCCTTCCACCGTGCCCGAACTGATTGGTGATAAAGTCGCAAAGGGTGTAGGAAACGTGCATGTTGCCCAGTCCCATCACACGGCAGAGAGCCGCCCCCTCCTGGCGGGCGATCTTCAGATAACCGGCCGGGAGCTTCGGCGGCTTGCCTTCGCCTTGCTCCTGCGGCTGGGTTTTGGCTTCGGATTCCGGTTTCTTTTCGCTCATACGCGCTGGCCTCGTCTTCGCGCAGACTGCGGAAATCCTAGCGCATGTCAAGAGCTTTCACAACAGCAGAACATGAATTTTCACCGCGCTTTCGCCCGTTGTTGGCCGGGCGTGCTTCTTTTGGCGTCGTAAACTCCTTCGCGCTAGCGAATATAAGAGCTCCGAAAAGTACCAGGCGCGGGCCGCGCTCGGCGCGCGACGATCTTGGCCGCGAGGCGCAGCGTCAAGGCAACCCGCGTGGTTGGTGCGCAGCGGCAACGAAGCGGGTTGTTCATGCACGCCCTTTCTTCTACACATTAAGGCGGCACCGCAGGAACTTCACAAATCCCGACACGGACCCCGAGGCCCGAATGCCGGGCTAACCGTTTTCGCGCTTGTGCGGATGCGGCGGGATAAGTAAGCTGGTGCGCTCTGGTGGAGAAGGCGCATGAGCGCATCACCCGCGACCCCGCAGCGCACCCTCTTCGACACTTTCGGCGGGGTGTTCACCCCGAGCATCCTCACCATTCTCGGCGCGATCATGTTCCTGCGCGCCAACTTCGTCGTCGGCCACGCGGGCATCCTCGGAGCGCTGGCGATCCTGCTCCTGGCCAAGGCGGTGACGCTGCTCTCCTCGCTCTCGGTCAGCGCCATCAGCACCAACATGCAGGTCCGCGGCGGCGGGGCGTACTTCATGATCAGCCGCGTGCTGGGCCCGGAGTTCGGCGGCGCCATCGGCACGGCGCTATTTCTGGCGCAGGCCTTATCGGTGCCGTTCTACATCCTCGCCTTCGCCACCGCCCTCACCGGCACCTTCCCCGCGCTCGCGCCGTTGGCGCTGCCGGTGATGCTGCTGACTGCGGCGGCGCTCTTCCTGGTCAGCTACGTCGGCGCAGGCTGGGCCATCAAGGCGCAGTACTTCATCATGACGGTGCTGCTTCTGGCCATTGTCGTCTTCCTGGCGGGCGGGCTGCAGCGCTTCGACATGACCACGTTCAACGAGAACCTCCCCGTTGCCACGGGCGAGAACGCGCTGCCCTTCTGGGCCGTCTTCGCCATCTACTTCCCGGCGGTGACCGGCATCCTCGCGGGCATCAACATGTCCGGCGACCTCGCGGACCCGGTGAAGAGCATCCCCAAGGGGACGCTGCTGGCGGTGGGCGCGGGCTTCCTGGTCTACCTGGCGCAGATCCTCGTCAGCGGCGGGGCCTACGCGCGCGCCGACCTGATCGAAAAGCCCTACCGCCTGCTCGAGGAGAGCGCGATCTTCGGCACCGGCTTCCTCGTCGCCGCCGGGGTCATCGCCGCGACGCTCTCAAGCGCGCTGGGCAGCTACCTCGGCGCGCCGCGCATCCTGCAGGCGGTGGCGCGCGACCGGATCCTGCCGTACATCGGCTTCTTCGGCCGGGGCGCGCCGCAGAGCGACGAGCCGCGCCGGGCGCTGATCCTGACCGGGCTGATCACCGCGGCGGTGCTGGTGCTGGCGAACCTGGCCGGGGAATCCGCGCTCAACATCGTCGCCTCGGTGCTGACGATGTTCTTCCTGTACACCTACGGCATGATCAACCTCGCGGCCTTCACCGAGGCCTTTGGCGACAATCCTTCGTTCCGCCCGCGCTTCCGCCTCTTCCACTGGTCCACCGCGCTGCTGGGGACGCTGGCCTGCCTGGGGGTGGCGCTGTTGATCAACCAGGCCGCGGCGCTGGTGGCCATCGTGCTCATCGCCGCGCTGTACTGGTACATCACCCGCAAGCGCCTGCAGGCCACCTTCGGCGACGCCCGGCGCGGCTACGTCTACGCCGGCGTGCGGCGGGGGCTGCTGCGGCTGGCGGCGATGGAGGAGGACAGCAAGAACTGGCGGCCGACGGTGCTGGTCTTCAGCGGCAACCCCACCGCGCGCGAGGCGCTGGTGACCTACGCCGTCTGGCTGGAGGGCGGACGCGGCATCGTCTACCTGGCCAACATCCTCGTCGGCGCCATCGACGAGCACGCACAGCGGCGGCGCACCGCGAAGAAACAGCTCGTCGACTTCTGCCGCGAGAAAGGCATTCAGGCCTTCCCCATGGTCGGCATCGCCAAGAGCCTGGAGGAGGGCGTGGCGATGATGCTGCAGACGGCGTCGGTTGGCCCGATTCGGCCGAACCTGGCGGTCTTCGGCTTCGCCAACGACCGCGCCCAACTGCCGCACTTCGGCCGGCTGCTGCGCATCGGGCAACTCATGCACATGGGGCTGGTCCTGCTCAAGGCGCGGAAGACCCCGGAGCCGCGCACGAGAAAGCGCATCGATATCTGGTGGCGCGGGCAGAAGAACGGCGCGCTGATGGTGCTGTTGGCGCACCTGCTGAAACAAAACTGGGAGTGGAACCGCGCGGAGGTGCGGTTGCTCCGCCTGGTGCAGAAGGAGGCCGGCCGCCAACCCGCCCGCGCCGCGCTGGAGAACCTGCTGCAGAGCGCGCGCATCGAGGGCGAGGCGGTGGTGGTGGTGAGCGAGCGCCCGTTCCCGCAGATCCTGGCCGATCACTCCAAGGCCGCCAGCTGCGTCTTTCTCGGCTTCGAGCTTCCCGACCCCGAGCGCGAAGAGGCCTGGAACGACGGCATCTACGCCATGCTCGAAGGGGTGGAGACCGCGATCCTGGTCAACTCCGCGGGGCGCGAAGACATCTTCGCCTGAGAACGAGACGCAACGCCCAATCGCCCCGCCGCAGACCGGAGACGGTTTCCGTTAGACGTTGCGCCTCTCCGGGCGGCGGGATATACTGGAAAAACCGTTCGGTCGTCCAGGACACGCGCATGGCCTATCTCGAGATCATCGAAGGCTACAACCATGGCCTGGTCCTCTACCTCTCCGGCGAGACGAGCATCGGCCGCAGCCCGGAGAACATGCTCTGCCTCCCCGAGAGCCGCGCCAGCCGCGAACACGCCATCCTGCGCGTCGACGAACACGGCGCGGCGATCATCGACCTGGGTTCGGCCAACGGCACCTATGTCAACGGCGAGCGTCTCAAGGGCAAGAAGTCCTGCCCGCTACACGACAGCGACATCATCAAGATCAGCAATACCCACATGCGCTTCCACGCCGACAGCACCGACGGCAAGAAGCCCGACAGCACCCTGATGGCCGCGGTCATCACCGGCGACACCGAGGATTCGCACGCCATCGGCGTCACCCTCGACGCGCAGCAGAGCGTCGTCGCGGTGGAGAAGGAGGCGGAGCAGTCGCCGGAGAAGCTGCTGCAGGTCATCGCCCGCCTGCAGGCGATGGTGCAGGTGACCAACGCGCTGGGGGCGGTGACCGGGCAAGCGCCTATCCTCGAGCGGATCATGCAGAGCATCTTCGACATTTTCCCGCGCGCCGACCGCGCCTTCATCATGCTGGTCAACCCGGCATCGGGCGAACTCGAGCCGTTCATGGGCCGCCACCGCGAGAAGAGCGCGGTCCGGCACGACCTCTTCACTATCAGCCGCACCATCACCCGCGCGGTGGCCCAGAAACGCCAGTCGATTCTCTCCTCCGACGCGCAGAGCGATCAGCGCTTCCAGGCGACCGACTCGGTGGCCGGCTTCTCCATCCGCTCGGTGATGTGCGTGCCGCTGATCTGCCACGACCAGGTCCTCGGCGTCATCAGCGTCGACACCATCAGCAGCCCGCAGGCCTTCAACGCGGACGACCTGGCCATGCTGACCGGCATCGCCGCGCAGGCGGGGGTGGCGCTGAAGAACGCGGAGCTCTACGAGACCATCCAGGCCGAGACCGAGAAGCGCGCGCTGCTCTCGCGCTACATGTCCCCCGATATCGTCCAGGGCGTGATGGAAGGCAGCATCCCCATCGAACTCGGCGGCCGCGAGGCCCACGGCACAGTCGTCTTCTGCGACATCCTCGGCTTCACTCCCATGAGCGAGGCGATGAGCGCGGTGGAGATCGTCGACCGACTCAACCGCTACTACCGCCTGACCACCGAGGTGGTAACCCATAACAAGGGGACGCTACACAAGTTCGGCGGCGACATGATCATGGCCTTCTGGAACGTCATGTTCGAGGACGCCGATCACGCCTTCAACGCCGTGCTGACGGGGTTGAAGATGCAGATCGCCGTCTGGGCCTTCGACCTGGGCCTGCTGCAGGAAGGGCAGCCGCCGATCTACCTCGGCATCGGTTGCAACACCGGCAGTTTCGCCGCCGGCAACGTCGGCGGGGAGGGCTGCATGGAATACACCGTCATCGGCGACAACGTCAACATCGCCCAGCGCGTCGAGTCGCTGGCCGGGCGCTGGCAGACGTTGACCTCGCAGACGACGTACCGGCCGGTTGCCGAGCGCGCGCTGGCGGTCGAGCTGCCGCCGGTGCAGCTCAAGGGGCGGTCGATGCCGGTACGGGTCTTCTCCATCCGCGGTCTGCTCCTGAACGAGAAGGAGGCCATCCTCACCGTCCCGGCGGGCATCATCGGCCCGGGCGGCAGTCATGTGGGGCTGGGGATGATCAGCGGCGCGCACTTCGGCAAAAAGAAGCTGACGCTGACGCTCTCGACCGGCGCGACGCTGGAGAAGGGCGCGGCGATCGTACTGGAGTTCAAATTAACCGAATTCTCTCAGGCGTACAAGATCGGCGCGCGGGTCAAGGAGATCGACCGCGGTGAACACGAAGGGCACGCGGTCTACTCCGAAATCGAACTGACCGACATCCGCGGCGACGAGGCGGTGATGGACTTCCTCCGCCCCGGTTCGGCCCCCATGAGCCCGCGGTCGTGGGAGGAGATGAAACGGCAATAGGAACGACGATGCGAAAGACAACGCCGACGATTCTCCTGGCGCTCTGCCTCGCCTGGACCGGCCGCGCCGCCTCGGCCGACGATCAGCGCGCGCGGGAAAAAAAGCGGCTGGCCGAGATCGCGGCGGTCCCGAACGCGCGGACGCTGCAGGACATGGCCCGGCTCGCCTTCGCGGCGATGAGCGACAACAAGGGGCGCGGGGTGGAGGATCCGGACGTGGCCAACATGGCCGCGCGGGTTCGGGCCATGCGCGCCAAGTTCGTCATCGGTCTCGGCGACAACCTCCACAGCGCGCGACACAAGGGCTTCCTGGTGCTGCTCAAGCAGGACCGCTTCTGGGCGAACTACTTCTGGCCCAACATCGGCGACGGCGAGAATGCCCACTTCGCCGGCCGGCAGGACGCGTGGGGCGCGGGCAAGCCGCTGCTCCATTTTCTCGAGATCGAGAAGCGTCCCCGCGTCACGATGGCCGCCAATGGCATCGACTATTACACGCGTCTGCCGTTCGAGGATCTGACGGTACACCTCATCCAGTTGACCTACTCGGACGAGCCGGACGACCACGCCGTCGCCTTCCGCGAAGAGACGCGGGCGTTCCTGGAAACGACGCTAAAGAGACTGCCGCGCAGCCCGCGCGACATCATCGTTGCCGCCGCGCACAGCAACCGCGGCGAGTGGCTCTCGGTGCTCAGCCGCGAACGGGCGGGGCTGGTGCTGGACAAGTGCGACCTGGTGCTGGCGGCGACGACCCACCTCTACCGCCGTTTCGACTACGGCGAAGAAAGCGCGCTGGTGCTCAACACCGGCCAGACCGGCGAGTTCTCCGACAGCGAGAAGGAGCGCGACCTCTCGGGCTTCCTGGGCGTCTACGTCCTGGACGACCCGCTCTGCCTGGTCACGCTGTACCACTTCACCCGCGGCCCGGAGCCGATACTGCCGGCGGCGGAGTACTGCGCGGTGCGTTTCCAGGAAAGCGGGCGGATCTATCCGCTGGCATTCAAGGCCGTACAGGCCGGGGCCGTTCAGGCGGAGGAATGAGGCGGCGCGGGCTGGGGATGGCCGAGAATCTCTCCGTACAGCGCCTCGTAGCGCGCGACCATCCGCGGCAGGGAGAACGCGTTCGCGCGCTCCCGCCCGCCGGCGCGTAGCGTGTCGCCGAGCACCTCGTCGTCGAGCACCCGCGCCAGCGCCGCCGCCAGCGCCGGGGGATCCTCCGGTGGCACGAGCAGCCCCGAGACCCCGGGCTCGACGATTTCGGGGATGGAGTCGACGCTCGTCGCCACCACCGGCGCCCCGGCGGCCATGGCCTCGACCACCACCAGCCCGAAACCTTCCCAGCGCGAAGGCACCGCACAGCAATCCAGCGCCGCCAGAAACGTCTCGGGACGATCCTGGTAACCCAGAAAACGGATCCGGTCCTGAAGCCCCAACGCCGCGGCGAAGTGGCGCAGGGAGTTCTCCACCGGCCCGTAGCCGGCGACCAGCGCCTGGAGTCTGCGCTCCGCGAGCGGGGGCTCGGCGAGCGCATGCAGGAAAACGTCGACTCCCTTTTGCAAATGCAGCCGTCCGAGAACGCCCACGAGCGGTAATTCGCGCGGCAGACCGAGCCGCGCGCGAGCCTCGTCCCGCGAGGGCAGGTTGGCGAAGCGCTCGAGCGCGATGCCGTTATGCGCGAGACGGAAGAACGAATCAGGAAGGCCGGTGCGGTGCTGCTGATAACGAAGTGCCGCTTGAGAGACGCAGGCTTCGGCCCGGCACCAGGGCGCGGTCAACCGATCAAGCCAGAAATGCCACCAGACCGAACGCTTGTCGGCAATATGGCAGGTCGAGAGCACCGGCAGCCGCAACGGGCGCGCGGCCAGTCGGCCGATCACGTTGGCGTGCATCAGGTGGGTGTGCAAGAGGTCCACCCGCTGCTCCCGGAGCAGGTCGCGCAGACGCCAGACCACGCCCAGGTCCCGCCGCGAATAGGCGCCCAGGTCGGCCATGCGCACGCCGCGCAGGCGAATGCGTTCGGCAAACTCGCCGCGACCGTCCAACGCCGCGACCACCGGCCGCCAGCGCTTTGCGTCCAGATGCGTGGCCAGATCGTGGACGATCCGCTCGGCTCCGCCGGGGCGCATCTCGGTGGTGAACAGGAGCACCGTTTTGCTCATCAGATCCTTTTATGCATAAATTCAGTGAAAATGCAAAGAACCGCTTGACAAGCGCGAGAGGCGCAACTATATATATAGTGGCAGTACCGGAGTGCCAGCCAGCGGTCCGATTTCCTTCGATATTTAGCTCGCTGAAGTCCACTACACCTGTCTGAATCATGCCCGAAAACGGGCTGCGAATCTGGGAAAGCCGAATCCGAAGCGCCGCGACACGGTTTTTCCCCTTCCGAAGCCACGCGCGAGGAATTCTTCGTGCCTGCGACAAACGTGCGTTCTTGACCGGCCGCGACCGCCTCTCGGCACTCGCCGAGCCCCGGCAACGGTCGTGCCTCCTGTCCCGCCGGTCGCCGGGGGCTATGGGGGAGCCCCGAATTCCACCGCGAGCCATGTGAAAATGACCAAATCCTTGTTTCTGATCGACGGACACGCCCTCGTCTATCGCGCCTTCTACGCGATCGAGGGGCTGACCGCCCCCGACGGACGCCCGACCGGTGCAGTCTACGGTTTTCTGCGCATGCTGCTGGCGACGCTCTCGGCACACCATCCCGACCACCTCGTCGCCGTCTTCGACGCGCCGGGCAAGACCTTCCGCCACGAAGCGTTTCCCGAATACAAGGCCACGCGCAAGCCCGCACCGCCGGAACTTCACGAACAGGTGCCGCTGATTCAGCAATTCATGAAAGCCTATCGCATCCCCATCGCCACCAAGGAAGGTTACGAGGCGGACGACCTGATCGGCTCGCTCGCACGCCAGGGCGCCGAGCGGGATATGGACGTGGTCATCGTCACCGGCGACAAGGACTGCGCGCAACTGCTGAACGAACGCGTGCGCATGTTCGACCCGAAGAAGGAAGCCTTCACCACCGTCGAGGAGTTTCAAAAGAAGAAGGGCATCACGCCGGCGCAGCTTCCCGACGTGATGGGGCTCTGGGGCGACAGCTCCGACAACATCCCCGGCGTCCCGGGCATCGGCGAGAAGATCGGGGTCGAACTGATCGCCAAGTACGGTTCGCTGGAAAGCCTGCTGGAGAACGCCGGCGAGATCAAGGGCAAGCGCGGCGAGAAGCTGCGGGAGAACGCCGAGATCGCGCGCCTCAGCAAGCGGCTGGCCACTATCGATACCGCCGCGCCGGCGGCACTGGACCTCGAGTCCAGCAAGCGGCGAGATCCGGACAAGGGCGAACTGATCGCGCTGTTGGAGGATCTGGGCTTTCAGAGCCTGCTCAACGAGATCGACGACTCCCGCCCGCCGCGCGATGAACGCCACGATTACGTCCTCGTCGACACGCTCGACAAGTTCGACGCCTTCTTCCGGGCGCTCGCGGACGAGAAACGCTTCGCCTTCGACACCGAGACGACCTCGCTCGATCCGCTGCGCGGGGAATTGGTGGGCATGAGCTTCAGTTGGGCCGCGCAGAGCGCGTACTACCTGCCGTTCAAGGCCCCCGGGGGCGAGGCCGTGCTGGGCGAGAAGGAATTGCGGCGGGTGGCGAAGATCCTGGAAGGCCCGGACTACGGAAAGACGGGACAGAACCTCAAGTACGACGCGCTGGCGCTGAAACGCGCGGGAGTCGAGCTGGACGGCATCGCCTTCGACACGCTTCTCTGCGGCAGCCTGCTACAGGGACACCTGCGCCAGCACGACCTGGACACGCTGGCGCTGCGTTACCTCGACTACACCAAGATCCCGACGAAGGAACTCCTCGGCAGCGGCCGCAAGCAGGTCACCATGGACGCGGTGCCGGTGAAGAAGGTCTGCGAATACGCCTGCGAGAACGCCGACATCGTCTGGCGCCTGCAGGAGAGGATGCGCGCCGAGATCGCCGGCACGCGGAACGAAGCGATCCTGCGCGAGATGGAACTGCCGCTCTCGCGCGTGCTGACGATAATGCAGCAGACCGGCATCCGCGTCGACGCGGACCTGCTCGCGACGCAGAGCGCGGAGATGGGCGAACTACTGGCCGACCTGACCGCGGAGATCCACGCGCTGGCCGGGCACGAATTCAACATCGCCAGCACCAAGCAACTGCAGCAGGTCCTCTTCGACGAGATGAACCTGCCGGTGATCCGCAAGACCAAGACCGGCGCCAGCACCGACGAGGCGGTGCTGACGACGCTCGCGCGCGAGCACGAGATCGCCGCGCGGCTGCTGGACTACCGCATGTACAGCAAGCTCAAGAACACCTACCTCGACACGCTGCCCGAGCTCGTCCACCCCGAGACCGGCCGCATCCACGCGACCTTCTCGCAGACGAGCACCGCCACCGGGCGCCTGGCCTCGAACAACCCGAACCTGCAGAATATCCCCGTGCGCAGCGAGCGCGGACGCGCCATCCGCGCGGCCTTCGTCCCCGAGGACGGTTGGCGGATGCTGGCGGCGGACTACAGCCAGGTGGAGTTGCGCATGCTCGCGCACTTCTCCGAGGACGAACGGCTCTGCCGGGCCTTCGCCGAGGGACGCGACATTCACCGCGTCGTCGCCGCGCAGGTGGAAGGGGTCGACGAGGACGAGGTCACTCCGGCGCAACGTTCGGCCGCCAAGGCGGTCAACTTCGGCATCCTCTACGGCCAGGGTCCGCACGGCCTCTCGCAGCAGACCGGGATGAGCCAGGGACAGGCGCGGCTCTTCATCGAGAGCTACTTCGAGCAGTTCCCGCAGGTGCGCGAATTCATCGACCAGACCGTCGCCGCCGCGCACGAAACCGGCTACGTCGAGACCGTGCGCGGCCGCCGCCGGGTGATTCCGGAGTTGCAGAGCAACAACAAGACCAAGCGCGCACGGGGAGAGCGCGAGGCGGTGAACACCGTCGTCCAGGGCTCGGCCGCGGACCTGATCAAGACGGCGATGATCGACCTGCGCGCGCGCATGCGAAACGAGACGCCGCTGGCGCGGATGCTGCTGCAGATCCACGACGAACTGGTCTTCGAGACGCCCCCCGAGGAGATCGATACGCTCGAGACCATCGTGCGCGAAGCGATGGAGAATGCCATGGTCCTGGCGGTACCGCTAACGGTCGATATCGGCCGCGGCAAGAACTGGCTGGAGGTGAAATGACGCATCCGGTCGTCGGCATCACCGGCCTTCCCTGCACGGGTAAGGACGAAGCCGCGAAGATCCTGGCCGCCGAGGGCGCGCACATCGTCGACGTCGATCGCGTCGGCCACGCGATACTGGAGGAGCCGGCCGTACGCGAAGCGGTGCGCGCGCGCTTCGGCGAACCGGTCGCGCCGCCAGGGCAGCCGGTCAATCGCAAGGCGCTGGGGACGATCGCCTTCAGCGACGAGCGCGCGCTCGACGATCTGGAGACAATCCTGCACCCGCGCATGACTGCGGCGGTGCGTACCGAAACAGCCGCGACCCGGCAACGGCAGCCGGTCGTCATCCACGCCGCGGTGCTGCATCGCATGGGACTCGACGCCGATTGCGACCGCGTCCTGGTCGTCGTGGCGGCGCTGCCGGCGCGCCTGGAGCGGGCGCTGGCACGGGGCTGGAACGAGGCGGAGCTGGCCGCGCGGGACAAGGCGCTGGCCGACGTGGCGCAGACCGCCCGGAGAAACGATACCGTCGTCGTGCGCAACGACGGCTCATTGGACAAGTTAAGGGGAACGTTACGCGACTTTTGGAAGGAATTGAACCATGCCACCGAAAAAAGATAGCCCGAAGAAACCGGCCAAAAAGACGGCCAAGAAGACCGCGCGCAAGCCGCGCGAGGAGGAGCAGCCCGCGCGACAAGGCAACGGCGAGCGGGTGCTGAGCGAGGAAGAGGCCGAGGCGCAGCAGGAGGAGTACCTCGCCAAGCTCAGCCCCGACGCGCGCGAGGAGCGCAGCAAGCGCCAGGAACAGGTCTACGAGCAGATCAAGAAGGGCGAGGTGCACATCTCCGCGCTCAAGGAGATGACCGTCGCGGAGCTCAGGAAACTGGCCAAGAGCGAGGGCATCGACGGCATCGCCGGGATGGTCAAGCAGGAACTGATCTTCGCGGTCATCAAGAACCGCGTCAAGCAGAACGGCCTGCTCTACGGCGAGGGGTGCCTGGAGATCCTGCCCGACGGCTACGGCTTCCTGCGCAGCCCGAACTTCAACTACCTGCCGTGTCCGGACGACATCTATATCAGCCCCAGCCAGATCCGCCGCTTCGGCATGCGTACGGGCCTGGTGGTCTCGGGGCAGATCCGCCCGCCGAAGGACAACGAGAACTACTTCGCGCTGCTGCGCGTCGAGGCGATCAACTTCGAGGACCCGGAGCTGCTGAAGGAGAAGACGGTCTTCGAGGATCTGACGCCGCTGTTTCCCGAGGAGCGCTACATCATGGAATCCTCGCCCGACGAATGGTCCGGGCGGATCGTCGACCTGGTGACGCCTCTGGGCAAGGGCCAGCGCGCCCTGATCGTCGCCCCGCCGCGGACCGGCAAGACCGTGTTGATGCAGAACATCGCCAATGCCGTCAGCCACAACGACCCGGAGGCGTCGCTCCTGGTGCTGCTGATCGACGAGCGGCCGGAAGAGGTGACCGACATGCAGCGCTCGGTGAACGGCGAGGTGGTCAGCTCCACCTTCGACGAACCGGCGAGCCGCCACGTGCAGGTGGCGAACATGGTCATCGAGAAGGCCAAGCGCATGGTCGAGTACGGCAAGGACGTGGTCATCCTCCTCGACTCGATCACGCGACTCGGACGCGCGCACAACACCGAGGCGCCGCACTCGGGGCGCATCCTCTCCGGCGGTATCGACGCCAACGCGCTGCACAAGCCCAAGCGTTTCTTCGGCGCCGCGCGCAACATCGAGGCCGGCGGCAGCCTGACCATCATCGGCACCGCGCTCGTCGACACCGGCAGCCGCATGGACGAGGTCATCTTCGAGGAGTTCAAGGGCACCGGCAACGCCGAGATCCACCTCGACAGGCGCCTGGTGAACCGCCGCCTCTACCCGGCCATCGACGTCAACCTCTCGGGCACGCGCAAGGAGGAGCGCATCGTCCACCCGGACGAGTTGAACCGCATGTGGATGCTCAGGAAATACCTCAACGACATGAACGTCGTCGACGCCATGGAGTTTCTGCACGGCAAGATGAAAGCACACAAGACCAACGCGGAGTTTTTGATGACGATCAACGTGTAACCGTTCGACGATCTCTCCCCTTGCCGGCCTCCGCCGCGGCGCTATAATGCGCGGGCAGGAGGCATGATGTTGAAGACGTTCCTGCTCTGCTTCATCCCGATCATGGTGGCGATGGACCCCGTCGGCATGGTGCCGCTGTATCTCGGGCTGACCGAGCGCATCCCGCACGAGAAACACCGCAAGGTCATCTTCGAGGCCGGGCTCACCGCGCTGCTGGTCGCCGTGGCGTTCATGCTCATCGGCAACCAGATCTTTCTCTTCCTGGGCGTGGGCATGCACGACTTCCTGATCGCGGGGGGGGTCCTTCTCTTCTGCTTCGCCCTGATGGACCTCCTCGGCATCAATCGCAAACGCGCGGGCAGGGAGGATCACACCGTCGGGGTGGTGCCGCTGGGGACACCGCTGATCGCGGGGCCGGGCGTACTGGCCGCGTCGATGCTGCTGATGCAGGAGCACGGCTTCTGGCCGACAGCGCTGGCGCTGCTGTGCAACCTGGCGCTGCTGGTCACCGCCTTCGCGGGAGCGCCGACGCTGGTGCGCGTGCTGCGCGAGGGCGGCCTGCGCGCGCTGAGCCGCATCGCCGCGCTGATCCTGGCCGCGTTCGCGGTGATGATGATCCGTCGCGGTCTGACCCAGGCCGTCACCGACGCCATCGAGATCCTGCCGCAGTGATTGCATGAAAAAACCCCGGCCGTCTCGACCGGGGCGTGTCGAAGGCATCGCCTCCACCGCGTTATTTCGCCGCGTCCTTGCGCGCGTTCTTGACTGTCTTCTTCTTGGTTTTCTTGCGCGTGGCGCCGGCGGCCTTGCTGCTCTTGGCCTTGCGGCTGGCGGCGGCCTTGTCCGCGGCAAGCACCTCGTCGGCGGCCTTTTTCTTGCGCAACTCGCCGACGTTGCGCGTCTTGATGCGCGCGGCGCCCTTGATGCTCTTGGTCCCGAGACGTTTCTCGCTCGCCAGGCGCTTTTTCGCGCGCGGGATCTCGCTCCTGTACTGCGGCAGCCACTTGGCCTGGGCGACGAGCATCTCGTCGACCATCTGGCTGATCTCGTTCGGATCGCAGACGGCACCGGTCAGCGGGTCCATCATCATCGCCTGCTTCAGAAGATCCACGTCGCCGCTGACGGCGGCCTCGACCGAGAGGCGCTGGACCGAGATACTGGCGTTGCAGACCGCCGCGCAGCCGAGCGGCAGGTCGCCAATCTGCGGGATGTTGACGCCGTTGCGGTCGACGTAACCGGGCGCCTCGACGACGGCGTCCTCGGGAAGGTTGGTGATGCACTCGTTGTTGGGCACGTTGAAGTGCCCGCGGTAGACGCGTCCGGTCTCGAGCGCCTCGATGATGTAGCTGCCGTGCTCGTGACTGCGCTTGTCGGGGCCCATCTCCACTGCCGGCTGCTTGAGCCACTTGGGGAAGTCGGATTTGAACCAGTTGCGCCCCTCGGTGCAGACGCGCAGGTAGCCGCCGGTCTCGCCGTTGATCCACGAGTCGAGGGCGATCCACTTCTTGATCTCCTTGGGGCGTTTGCGATACCAGGGCACGTACTCGGAGAGGTGGCCGTTGGACTCGGTGGAGTAGTAGCCGAAGCGGCGGAGCATGTCGATGCGCACCTTCTCGCTCTTGGAGTAGTACGGGTGCTTCTCGAAGCCTTCGAGCAGACGGTCGGTCCAGTCCTCGCCGGCGTAGAGCACCTGGATGTACCAGGTCTGGTGGTTGATGCCGGCGCAGATGACGTCCACCTCCTCGATGGTGATGTCCTTGTAGCCCTTGCTGCCGGGCTTTTTGCCCTTGTTGACGAGCAGCTTGATTACCTCGGTGATCTGGTGATGCCCGCCGCGGACGCCGTGACAGAGGCCGATGGTCGGGACGCCGCCGTAGAGGTTCGCCGCCCAGGTGTTCATCGCGTTGGGATTGGCGTAGCTGAGGAAGAGCGCCTCGGGCTTGGCCACCTCGCGGATATCCCGGCAGAAATCGAGGATGGCGGGGGTGTTGCGCTGGCCGTACATGATGCCGCCGGCGCAGAGGGTATCGCCCACGCATTGGTCGATCCCGTACTTGAGCGGGATGTCGATGTCATACCGGAACGCCTCGAGCCCGCCGATGCGGGTGGTGTTGATGACGTAGTCGGCGTCGGCGAGGGCCTTGCGCCGGTCGGTCGTCGAGGTCAGCTTCGCCGGCAACTCGTTGGCCTTGATATCGCGCTGCGCGAGCTTGCTGATCATGTCCAGGTTGCGTTTGCTGATATCGGCGAAGGCGAACTCGGTATCCCGCAGTTCCGGTACGCCCAGGATATCCTGCATGAGCCGGCGGGTAAAGCCGATGCTGCCCGCGCCAATCACCGCGACCTTGATAGCCATCTCTCTCTCCTTTTCGTCTTTTCGTCTGCGTGAAATCTCTCGCCCCGCCGCCAGGCGCGGCGCAGGGATTCGTTCAGTCCCGCCACACCGGCACCGGACAGGGCCGATCGCCCGCGAGCTGCCGGGCGTTGACGTCGGTGCGCTCCAGACGCAGGAAGATCCCCCAGGCCAGGCCGCCGTTACCGTCCAGGGCGATGCGCACAACGTGCCGCCCCTTGCCGAGACCGACCGACTTCGACCGTCCCTCGTCGGGGATCGCCGGGTTGACGCCCTTGCGGTTCTGAAATACCTGCTTGCCGTCGAGCCAGGCCTTGACCGGACCGTCGTAACCGAGACAGATGGCCACTTTCATCGTCTCGGCGCAGTTGAAGACGGCCTCGTAGAGCAACCCTCCGGCGGTCATCGCCCGGAACCAGTCGTGACAATTGGCGAAGCGGTCGTCGAAGACGCGCCGTTCCATTTTTTTCGGACGCGGCGGCGCTTTGAGCGACGCCACCGACTTGTCGAAACGGCCGATACGAAAAGCCTGCGCGAATACCGTCAGCGCGCGCGGCTTGCGTTTGGTCACCGGCAGCGGACCGAAAACCGGCAGCGACCGGTCGCCCTCGTCGACGACGTTGCAGCACGGATCGGCGCCGACTCCGTAGGAAACGAACTTCTCGTGCAACTCGAGCGACGGGAGCGCCGTACGTACGATGGCGCGCCTGCCCTTGAGCACCGTGTCGAAGCTGTGCGCCGTGCCCAGTTCGTCGTGAACCACGAAACCGAACGGCCGCCCGCCCGCGCGAAGTTTCCCCCGGACGTTGGCGAAAACGACATGCACCTCGGCGGTACCGCGGACGGTGTCGACGATCTCGATCTTCTCTACCCCGATCGGCGGCCGCCCGGCCTTGCGGCCGCGCCGCAGCACGTCCATCGCCTCGGCCAGGCGCGCGCCGAGGCGCACCTGCCCGCGCCCGCCGATATGGATGCCGTCGTCGAGCGGCAGGTCGACCGCCGGCACGGTCAGTAGATTGTCGATGCGCTCGGGGAGCAGGCGCTGCAGATCCTGGATGCGGTTCCAGTCCGGATGCCCGGAAACGGGGCGGCCGACATGGCGGGCGAGCTGGACGATGACGACCGGAAGCTTCCTTTCCTTCGTGTCGCGCCGAAGCGCTTTGACCAGGTCTTTCATGGCGCGGGTATAGACCTGCACGCCTTCGGGATGGCTGTCCGACTCGCCCTGGTACCAGACCATTCCCGCGACCGCGCCGCCGTTCTTGAGCAGCCGGCGGATCATGGCCCCGTAGAGGCTGCGGCCGCCGAGTGTCTTCTTCTTCGGGTCCCACTGCGCCATGGTCGTCCCGCCGTGGGCGCAGGCGATCACGCCCTGCGGGACGCCGGTGCGTTCGAGCATGTTCAGGGCGAACGCGAGCCCGGGGCCGGTGCCGACGGTCATCCCCTTGGGCTTCTTGCCGCCGGGGACCCCGCCGTGGACCGGGTCGATCGCCATGCCCGGCAGGTGCAACGGCTCCCTGGCCACGCCCCAGCGGTCGTCCATGGTGAAGGCGCGCACCTGCGGATCGGGCTTGGGCGCTTCGCTCAGCAGACCGACGCCCTGCATGTTGGACTGTCCGCCCAAGAGCCAGACATCACCGACAAGGACGTCCTTGACGCGCACCGTTTCGCCCGTGCCGGATGCCTCGACGCGCAACTCGATCTCGTAGGGGCCGCCCGCGGGGACGCCCGCGAGAACGACGTCGAATTTACCGCGGCGCGTTTCGCCGAGCACGACGGCGGCTAAGCCTTTGACCGCGCGGCCGTTCTTGCGCACCGAGGCCACGACCTGGCCGTCTGGGCCGCACGTGCCAAGGATCTGCGCCCGCGAGATACCGCGGCGGTCGCGTTGCAATACCATGTGATCGAACAAGCCCGACTGGATCCGCATACGTCATTCCCCCGAGAAACACCGGCCCACAAGGCACCGCGCGCGCGCCGGGCGTGAATCGTGCTCGACCAAGCTGAACGGGATCGGATTGCCGGCATGGATGCGCCGCATGCGCGGGCGCCTGCCTGTCGCGTTGATCGGTAAACCCTGTCGCGTCTCGCCCCCTGTTGCGCGTACGTGCAGGGCATTGATAAACAATCGCGGCGCAAGCTTCAAGCGGAATTTCGTTTTTTTTGGTCCGGCGCTCCTATTCGGCGGTGGCGGTATTGGCGCCGCACGCGGCCAACAGCTTCTCGAAACGCCGTCCGTATTCGATATACGTCCGGATGCGGGCCTCGTCCTCGGATGTTTCCTTCTCTTCGTGGAAGACCACGCCCATGTGCGGCTCCATGGAGAAACCGCCGTCGTAGCCGCGTTCAATCAGGTCGGCGACGATGCGCTCGATATCGCCGTCGCCCTCCCCGGGCCAAGTGTATTCCGTCTTGCCGTAACTGCCGTCGGGCAGCCGCGGAATCGTGCCGTCCTTGATATGCACGTAGGCGATGTGCTCCTTGACGTGCCGGTAAAACTCCCAGGCGCTCTGCTTGGGATAGGGCGGATCCTTGGTCAGGTCGTCGGAGAAGACCGGGTTACCGGTGTCGAAGACCAGCTTCAGGCCGGGGACGTTCTCGAGAATGTGCTCGGTATACGACCAGCCCATGCCGCCGTAGTTCATGCAGTTCTCGTGCACCGGCTGGATCCCCGCGTCCAGGAACTTCTGCACGATTTCGCGCATGCGGGCGAAACGCTCCTGCTGCATCTGGTCGTCCGGCCCGCGGTCCTTCAGCACGGCGTAGCTCATCACCCGGACGAGCTTGGTACCGAGTCGCTGCATGCGCGGGATGGCGCGTTCGGCTTCGGCGAAGGAGGGATCTTCTTCGCGCGGGGTGGTGATCTGCTTGCCCCAGTTCATGATGGTCGAACCGAAACAGTTGACGGCCACGCCCGAGCCTTCGAACGCGGCGCAGACCTTCTCGAACTCCTCGTCGGAGACGTCGTGGATATTGCCCCCTTCGACACCGCGGCTCTCGATATAGCGCCAGCCCAGTTCCCTGGTGGCGCGGATCTGCTCCTCGATTTTCTTGGACGCTTCGTCGGCGAATCCGGTCAGATACATGCTTGCTCCTCACTGGCAGGCGCTGCGGCTTGTAGCAAATCGAGCGACATTTCCATGTTTCGAAATGATCGTAACTCCAGGCGCAGCAATATGCAAGAAGATTCTTCTCTTCTTGGCCAAACGCCGCAATTCGGATATTCTGCCGGGAACCCATAAAACGCGCCCGGGCGCGCCGAAATTGAACCGGCAGTTTTTTCGATTTTCCCCGCCCCCGTATGGCACCCGGCCGACACCTACGGGTGAGAGACGAAAGGATCCTGACTCGTCGTGGACAGGGAGATGCTCGGCAACCTGATCGGCGCGCATGAAGCGGGGCTGTATCGGTACCTGAAATATCTCGGGGCCGATCACGCCGCGGCGGAGGATTTGCTGCAGGAGACGTTCCTGACGGCGTTCCGCCACGGCAACCCGCCGGCGACGGAAGAGTCCAGGCGCCTCGGCGCGTGGCTGCGGACCATCGCGCGCAACCTGTTCTACTCGCACTGCCGCAAGCGCAAGCGGATGCCGGTGGCGCTGGACCATACCGCGCTGGAGGCGGCCGAGGCGGCTTGGCAGGGGTGGGCCGACCGGGACGGAGAGGACATGGAGACGCGCCTGGCCCGGTTCCGCCGCTGCCTGGAGAACACGAACGGGCGCAACCGCACGATCCTGGAACTGCGGTACGTGGAGAAGATCCCGCGCGAGGAGATCGCCAGGAAGCTGGGCCTGAAGCTCGAAGGGGTCAAGTCGGCGCTGCAGCGGGTGCGCGCGGCGCTGGTCAAATGCATGGAAGGCAACGAGGCGTCTTCATGAGAAGCGACTGGAACGACCGTTTCGCCGACATGGCGCTGAAAGAGATCCTCGGCGGGGAGACACCGCCCTCGGTGCGCGAACGCGTGCTGGCGCGGGTGCCGGCGAAGCCCACCCGATTGCGTCGGCTGGCGGTGTGGGCGGCTGCCGCAGCGGTATTGCTGGCGGCGGGTCTGGGCATGCGCGCCTGGCTGGCGGATCCGCAGAAGCCGGATCCGACCGCGGCGACGACGGCCAAGCTCATCCGTGGCGACGTCAAGGTCGACGGCGGCGGCGAGTTGAAACGCGGGGCGCTGGCGCGGACGGCAACCGCCGGCGCGGAATTGCTCCTGGGTAACTACGCCGCCGTCACGATGCAGCCGAACACCGCCATCAAACTCGGCGGAGATGATGACGCGGAAGAAGTGGAACTCGAAGCCGGGGCGGTGGAGTGCGACGTTGCCCAGGCCCCGGGAAAGGAATTTACCGTTCGAGCCGCGGAGTGCGGTCAAGTCAAGGTGCTCGGCACGCATTTCCGTGTCGAACTGCAAAAGGAGAAAGACGAGATGAACGTGAAACGGATGATGGTCACGGTAATGACGGGCGCGGTCCTGGTCATCGCCCTGCAGGGCGATGAGGTCATGCTCAACGCCGGGGAGAAGGCGGAGGTCACGCCGCAGCGCGTACGGAAATTCACCATCGACCCCGAGGACTTCCAGGCCATGATCAAGAAGTGGCAGTACACGCTTTTCGGCGAACATCTCGGCAAACATGACGTGTATCTGACCGACGATCCGGAACAGATGCCGCAAGCGTCGGTACAGCTTCAACTGGCGGCGCTGAAGGACAAGGTCGACACGATCAGCCAGCGCATATTGAAGACGCCGGAGATCACCGAAGCCATGAACGCTTCGCTCGCGGCGGCAACGGCATTCCAGGACGCGCTGCTGGCCAACGAGGACTACAAACTCCTCGCCGAGGAAGCGGAACGGCGCAAGGCCGAACTCAACGAACTGACCCGACCGCAGGTAAAGGATCGCGACGCTTTCAAGGAATACCTCCAGCAGCGGCGGGAGAAGCAGAACGAGATCAACACCTTCCTGCTCGACATGGCTACCTTCCACGAAAGCGTGCCGACGTTGAAAAAACTTTACGAGGCTCGCGAAGCGGCGTCCTTGGCGTTCTACAAAATCTACGTCACCACGCTGCTGAAGGATGCGGCATACCAGGAGGTGGCGGCCAAGCTAAAGACGATCCGCGACTGGCAGCAAGACACCTACCAGCGCCGCAGGGCGGAGCATCACAAAAAGCATTTGGACCAGAAGATCCAGCGCGCCGAGAACCACGATGCGAACAACAACGGCGACGAGGCCCAGGTCTTCTGAGCGGACATCGCGCCATGCGACAGCAAACCGGGCAGGGCCTCCCCTGCCCGGTTCTTCGTTTCCGAGTATGCCGGTGCCGCTATTTGCCGATCCGTTTCGGATCGTGCCACTTGGGGATATGCACCTGCTTGTACACCTCCCGGACGAGCTTCGTGGTGTCGCTCATGTACCAGCCGGGAAACTGCAGGGAATCGCCCCTGCGCACGAGACGGGCGTAATGCCCCTCTATGCCGGGCTTGGTCGTATCGACATCCTGCATCAGGTTGACGCTGAATGCGCGCGGCCAGGTCTGCCTCACCTCGCCGGGCGTGGCCCCCAGCGGCGCGGTGCACGACCAGTACATGAAATTCTCGTGCTCGGGGATGATCAGGCATTGGGGAAAGCGCTTCTCCAATTCGGCGAAGAGCTCGTACGGCAGCAGGCGGCTCTGGAACTTCGGCTTGCCGGTCTTCGGATCGGGGCGGTACTCGTAGATCATGTTGGTGTCGACGTAGTACATGGTCGTGCCCCACCGCTTATAGCAGTAGTCGATTTTCATCGCCAGATCTTCGAGGCAACCGTCGAAGTCGAGCAGACCGCGCTTCTGATCCCCTTCGCCCTTCCAGGTCAATTTCTGTCCCAAACGGTACTTGAACGGCGGCTCGTTGAGCGGCTGTCCGGGCTCGAACTTGTCGTTGATCACCATCTGGACCGGGCGAATACAGACGCCGTTGCGCAGGCCCGCGTCGGTGAAGAGCCGGAACCACTCGTCGGCGACGGCATCCATCTCGGGCGCGAGCTCGGCCATCATTTGCGGGTTGCCGTAGTAGGCGCACTGCTGGTATTCCAGCCCGGTGATGCCCCAGATGAGGACGCCCTGGGCGTTCATGTCCTTGCAGATCTTCA
The DNA here is from genome assembly GCA_964457365.1 of uncultured Planctomycetaceae bacterium. Lineage (GTDB taxonomy): Bacteria > Planctomycetota > SZUA-567 > SZUA-567 > SZUA-567 > CAYWFP01. The sequence continues at coordinate 21,115 of CAYWFP010000013.1, read as the reverse complement.
CGACGGTGCTACCATACGCCATGAACTTCTTCTTGAAGTCCGCGCGCCCGGCCTCGGTGGTCACGTCGATATCCTGCGCGAAAAACCAACCGCGCGGATTGGTCGTCTCGCCGACCTCGCTCGAACCGATATGCGCCGATGCGGGATGCAAGTTCGCGATCGCCCGGCGGTCGGGCCAGTCGGGCCCTTGCCAGGGGTGCTTCTCGGCGAAGGCCTTGAAGATGTCGGCGGCCAGGGCGTACGGATTCTCGCCCACCGCACTGCCACCGCCGCAGCGGAACGAGAGGCGCACGCGCCGCTCCTCGCCGGCGGGGATCTTGTTGCTTATCAACACCAACGAACGCCCGTCGGCGCCGCGCGGGCGCACGAGTTCGAAGCGGTCGTGATCCGTCTTCCGCTCCAGGCAAACGCCGACGGCGGCGCGCTGGTAGTCGACGATCTTCGCCGCCGGCCACCCTGCGCGCATCCCCATCGCGCGGCGGCCGTCCCAGCGCAGCCAGCCCGGCGTGTCACGGATCTCGACGCCGTCGATCAAACGCACCTCGACCGCGTCCAGATCCTTGTCACCACGATTGCCCAACACCACGTCGAAAGCGATCGACTTCGCCTCCGGCACGAGCGTGACGTTCAGCGCCAGCGTCTCGTTCTCGCCGGCGAACGCTTTCTTCGCCGCGTCGTAGGCGAGGTCGAAATCCGGCTTGACCGGATCGTCGGCGCCGGAGAAGCGGATGGATTTCATAGCGGGAAGAGACTGCTCGACCAGTTGTTCCTTTCCCAGCGCCAGGGCGAGCGCACCGTTTTCGCCGATAGCGATCTCGACCCCGGGGTCGGCGTAATAGACGCGCAGCAGGATGTCGGTACGGTCGAAGATGGCCGCCGTGGTCTCGATCCCGGCCAGGACGAATTTCCGTTTCTTCGCCGCGCCCTGCACGATCTCGTCCAGATCGCTTCGGGTCAGCTTTTTGTCCTGATGCAGATCCAGCGCCTGCAGATAGCGCTGGCGGTCTTCGCCCTGGATGCCGACGACCTGCACCTTGCCCACCTTGAGCATCGGCGCGCCGTCCTCCTCGAGCTGCATCAGCGGGTCGTCCTCTTCCATGTCCAGCAGGTCCATGGCCCGCGCACGGACGCCAATCGTCAAGACCAGACCCAACATCAAACACGTCGCGGTCCATCGCATCGCATCCTCCCGAGTCAACGTGAACGTTCGGTATGTGTCGCCGCGAAATTCCGGCACACCGGCGATAATGCATCGATTATACAGCAAATACGGCGGCCCGACAAGCCGTTTCGGCGCTTGACAGCGCCGTGCCCAGGGGCGATCATGCGGTCACATTCACCCCGCAACGCGTTTTGTCCAGCGAGGATTTTCAGACTCGATCTGCACGGGAGTCGGCGGGGTGCCGGCCGCCTCGCGCCGACGCGGGAGCAGTGGTTCGATCCGGCCGATCTCCAACCGCCGCCGCGACGCGGCCAGCGAAAGGAATGACCATGACCCGATATCCGCCGCTCTTGCTCGCCATGCTGGCCCTGAGCACACTGCCGCTGCATGCGGCGTCATCCTACACCGAGCGCACCTACGAGACGCGGTTGTACCCGCCGCGCTCGGATCAGATGATCTTCACCGCGCCGGACCGACCGGACTTCATGTTCGACGAAGGCGAAACCCTGACGATCGAGTGTTACCCGCAGCCGCGCGCATTGACGCTCAAGTGGAAGCTATGCCGCAACATGATCGGGAAGCCGCTGCGGCGCGGCATGGTCGAACTGGCGGTCAACAACCGCTTTCCCATCCGCATCGCCACGGAGGGACTGCTGCCGGGATTCTACGACGTGCACGTGGAGGTGAAGCTGACCGACCGCCAGAGGATCAAGGGGGTCGCCACTTTCGGCTGGCAAGCGGAACAGCAGCGTCGAATGGTGCTCCGCCCCGACGACTTCGACGAATTCTGGCAACAGGCGCGCGCCAAACTCGACGAGGTGCCGCTGGAAATCGAACGCGAGGCGTACGCCACCTTCGAACGGCGAGACATCGACCAGTACAACCGGCAGAACGCCAGCCTCCCAGAGCATCCGGATCCCGGAGGAGAAGTGTTCCAGACCGTAGAGGTCTTCAAGATCCGTTTCAAGAGCGTCGGCGCCACGATCCACGCCTGGTACGCCAAGCCGCCCGGCAAGGGGCCGTTTCCCGGTCTGCTGGTGGTGCCCGGCGCCGGGAACGCCCCTCGGCCGATCCCGATGGAGGCCGCCCGGCACGGTTTCGCGGCGATGGACATTAACGTCCACGGCGATCCGGTCGACTGGCCCCGGACGCGGTATTCGCGCATCACGCGGGAAGATCCGACCACGCCTGAGGGGCTGTTGTACTACAAGATATCGCTGCACGCGCTGCAAGCGGTCAACGCGCTGCAAGCGCAGGAAGAGGTGGACCAGGAGCGGATCTTCGCCGAAGGCGGCAGCCAGGGCGGTTTTCTGACCACGGTGGTCTGCGCGCAGGACAAGCGACTCAAGGGCGGAGTGGCGCTGATCCCGTTCAAGGCGTATCTGCCCTACCGCGACTGGGTGAACAAGATCAACCGCGCCAAGGCCGACGGCGCTGACGGCATCAGCCTCGAGGCGCTGGGGACGCTCACGCCGAGCATGCTGAGTCACCGGTACGTCGACGCGCAGAACCATGCCGCGCGGATCGAGTGCCCGATCATGTTCATCGCCGGCCTGATCGACAATGTCTCGTATGCGACAACCGTATACGCGCTGCACCAGCAAGCGCCGCAGAGCACCTTTGTGCCGATGCCTAACATCGGTCACGACACCACCTTCGTCAGTGACAAGGCCGCGTGGCGTTGGCTGCAACAACGGGCGGGGATCGCGCGAAAAGAAGACAAATAGAAAACGGGAGGGCACGCCCTCCCGTCGCGTTTCCCAGATAGCGCCGATTTACTCCGCGGGAGGCTCGATGATCTCGACGGTGATGCCGTTCTCGATCGTGACCTTGTCGCCGACTTTCTTCAGGTCGGGGCAGCCGACCTCGTGGCAGATCGAGACGCACGGATCTGCCGGAGGCGGAGGCGGACACGGTTCGACACAGCAGCAGCCGGCAGCGAAGCCAAGACCGGCGACCGTCAGCGCGAGCAGCGCGAATTTACGAATGGCTTTCATGTTCTCGGTCCCTTTCATGAGGTGATAGTCCTTCTCGACGTTAAATTCACTCCCCTATCCTCGCGCGGCGTGTCCGCCGAGGGTTTACATCTGTTTCAGCAGCGCCTCCACGTCGGCGCCGCAATTGAGCAGGTGACGGGCGAACGCCGCCGCCTCGCCGTAACGTACCGATTTCGCGACGACAGGGATGCGCAGATACGCCTGCTGATGACGCTGAATGTGCGCGACGTTAGCCAGGTCCTCTTCGTAGATCTCCCCCCGCTGTAACGCGGCGTAATCGGGCTCGTACCCGCCGTCGGCGGCAGGGGCTGCCTTGGTCGGGATCAGCGTCACGCGCAGGTTGCAGTCGCCGCAACGGTAACGATTTCCGTCGCGGACGAAACGGTAGCCGGCGAAGTTGAAGTGAACCGCCGAGAAACGCCGGCGGTTGGCCACCGCCTTCGGCTGGTAGCCGCCGGGCAGGTCGATCCCCTTCAACAGGTACGGCTTGGCGTAGACCACGCCGCGGAAGAAGTTGTCGGTCTTGGCCATGGCCGAGGCAATGCGCGAGGCGGTCCAGCCGTTATCCCCGAGAGCCCCGTAGACAATCACCTTCTGGTCCAGCGTCAACGAGACACCGAGACGACGATCCCGCCGCAGGGCCGTGAGCAGCGCCTTGAACTCCTTGCCGTTGAGGGGATTACGATAATAGGACCCGCCGTTGATGACGAAGTCGTTGGCGCGGCGATCATACGCGACCGAACGCACCAAGTCCATCCCCGCGGCGCTGCCCTCGACGGTGACGCCCTTGGGGAACGAGCCGTACCGCGCGAACGTCTGCGCGACCGCGACCGGTTCGGCCGCACCGCCGGACGCCAGCAGTAGCAGCAGGCCCAGACAGGTCATGGTCAGGATATCGCGAATTCGTTTCATCTCGCCTCTCCCCGACTCCCCTCGTGACGCCGCGCAGAGGCGGCGGGCGGTAAAAAAAGCCGGCAGAATCCGAGGTGGTTACTCTGGATCCCGCCGGCTCCTTGTCTTCGGTTACTTCGTACCGCAGCGTTCCGTTACCGGCGTATCACTATCCCGTCGCGGGGCAGGGAACGCCAGCGTCCAGCGCGGCTGTCGGCACATCCTGCTTACTTGTCGACCATCTCGCCGTCGACACTCACGTCCTCGCAGTCGTCCTTCTTGAGCAAGCGCCAGACGACCTTCTCGGGATTGTCGATAACGGTCTTCTCGAGCGTCTGGTACTTCGCCGAGACCTTGACCTTCTCGAAGCTCGCGGGTTCGACCAGGCACTTCTGCACGATGGTCTTGTACTTGGCCGGGGTCGTCTCGTAGCGGATGGTCGCCGGCTCGACGATCTCCTGGCAGTCGATCTCTTTGTACTTCGCCGGGATGGTGATCTTCTCGATCATGGCCGGCTTCTTGACCTTCTTGACCGTGTACTTCTTCTTGATGCCGCCATTGGGGGTCTTGACAACCTTGCCCTCTTCGACCAGGACCTCCTTCTCGACGGTCTCGAACTTGGCCGGGGTCTCTTCGACGCAGTAGCACTCGTCGGTAATCTCGCTCTCGTTGCCCGAGCGCTTGGCGGTCGTGTACTTCTTGATCGGCGGGCTGACCATGATCTTCTCTTGCACGGTCTTGTACTTGGCCGGGATGTAAGCGACCGCCTCGCCGCCCGACATCACCTCGATATCCTTTTCGACCATCTCGAACTCGGCCGGGATGATGCGGAAGCAGACCATCTCGTCTTCGACCTTGACCTTGACCTTCTTCGTCTTGGTCACGGCCGGAACGCCGATGCCGACCTTCTTCGGCGGGCAGATCATGACCTTGGACTCGCGCTCGGCGTACTTGGCGGGAATGCGCTTGTTGTACCAGGTCTCCGGACGCACGAGAGCTTCGGCCTTGATGGTCTTGTACGTCGCCTTCTTCGTCACCAGGCACCAGCAGTAGCCGGCCGGGGCCTCGGGCGGGGTCTGCCCCTCGGCGAACGGAATCTCCGCGCCTTCCTTGTAGGCCATCTCGCCAAGAACTTCCGAATCCTTCTCCACCGTGTCGCCGGCGTCATACGCGCAGAAGTCCATCCCCTGCTCGCTCGGCTGATCGTTCCCGCCGGCGTTGCCGAGGCTGGCAATCATTGCGATGGCCAAGGCGGCACCCAAAAAACGCCCCAACAAATTCATGCTCATCAGTAGAACTCCTTCTCCGTAACCCCCAAAAACTGTCCCAAAATCCAGACTTGCTTCCGATAACCCACCGGCCCCGACTCCTTCAGGCCCGGTTGAGTGCCTCAAGCTCCGCTAGGTAGATACCAATGTCGGGGCCTCGCGTCAATATGGAAAAAATCCTTATCCCTAAGGTTCGGTTAGCACTTCGTGTAAGTGAGGCTGGATATCATAATCCCTTGACAAGTGGCACAATGTCTGCTTTCCCACGGGTTTTCCCCAGTCTCTCAGCAAAGGCGCTCGGATTATCCAAGAGAGTGCGGCAAGGACTAAATGCCTCCCGGAATCTTGTAACCCGTTTTTACATTGTTAGTTGAAGCGAGATAACCAGTGGAAAGCCGGCTTCTCTTAAACAATAAAATCGGACGTTGTTTGGATTTTTTTTGTAGCACGCAAATCAGTGCTGGAAGTTGCGCTGCGAAAAAAACTGCCGCGGAGAAAAAAAGGCTGAAGTAAATTTTCTTTCGCGCTTTTTTTTCGGTACGCGGGATTTTTTTGAAAAAAAAACCGGGCGCAAGCCTGCAATGTCAATCCATCACCGCGCTGCCGGACAATGCCAGCGGCCTCCCTTGGGATCATGATCGCGCCCGTTTCCACCCGTTCGATTCGATATGGTGCGGCATGGTAAAGCTGAAACGAAGTGCGCTCCAAAGCGACCCGACCACGAAGATTCGGGGTTATCCGCGGGTCGAACGCCGCATCAACGCTGTTGAGTCGCTTGTCGCGTGAGCTGAACCTCACGCGGCGCCATATTTCATAATCACCTCGATACCAAACGGTTTTCGATATCGGTTCGCCGCAGCAAACGTTTTTTCGCTTTTCTCTTTGACAATCCGCTCCGGCAGGAACACAATCCGCATAACTTATTTCCAACAACCCGAGTTGTAACACGAGCCAAAAAGGGAGAAGCGCGGTCGCGGCCGACCGCGTCAAGAAGTGTTTATTCATGTAAAGAGGGGGATATCATGCTGCACGAACCGGCCCAGCAATCCGGGGAAGATCGGGCCGCGGGCTTCAAGTCCCGGCTGGGGGTCAAGCTGTTCATCGTTTACGGCCTTGTCTACGCGGGATTTATCGTCATCAACGTCGTGAACCCGGAATTGATGGAGACGATCATCCTCGCCGGGTTGAACCTGGCGGTGGTCTACGGAGTCGGCCTGATCGTGGTGGCGCTGGTTCTGGCGCTGATCTACGACCACGCCTGCGGCAAAAAAGAAAAGGAGATGCACCAGGACGAGGCGGCGACGGAAAAGGAGGGTGCGTAAATGGCGATCACCATCTTCCTCTGTTTCGTGGCCTTCGTGCTGGGGCTTTCGTTTTACCTCGGCAAGATGGCCAAGTCGGCCGGCGGCTACTTCGCCGCAGGCGGGCAGATTCACTGGGCGGTCAACGGCACCGCCTTCGCCGGGGACTATCTCTCCGCCGCGAGTTTCTTGGGCATCTGCGGCATGATCGCCTTCAGCGGCTACGACGGCTTCCTCTACTCCATCGGCTTTCTGGCCGGCTGGGTGGTGGCGCTCTTCGTGGTGGCCGAGCCGATGAAGCGGCTGGGGAAATACACCTTCACCGACGCGCTGGACAGCAAGTTCAACGACCCGGGTATCCAACTCGCCGCGGGCATCAGCACGCTGGTGGTCTCGATATGCTACCTGATCCCGCAGATGGTCGGCGCGGGCGTGCTGGTGGAGCCCTTGTTGCATATCCCGCACCACTGGGGCGTGATCATGGTCGGCGCCATCGTAATCTTCATCGTTGCCACCGCCGGCATGGCCTCGACGACTTACGTGCAGTTCATGAAGGGCGGGCTGCTGATCATCTTCTCGACCGTTCTCGCCATCGCCATGTGCAACCGCGGTATCGACACCACCCCCCAGCAGCGCGGCGAGGGCGGGCAGGTGCTCGACTACTACGCCTATAAAACCCTCGCCACCACCGGCGAGAGCATCATGGTCGCGCCGAGCGATCCGGACTACTCGGTGGTGGACAAGTACGTCGAGCGCAATCCCAAGACCAAGGAACCGGTGATGGCCTTCTACAAGCTCAGTCACCGAGCACCGCTGACGGCGAACAAGGAAGGCGGCTATACCTACGCGGTCAAGGGACGGACGCTGACGCTGCCGAAAGACACCGCCGGCGAGATCGAGAAGCTGCGCAAGCACGATGTCGGCGAGATCTTCGACTGGAACGGGAAGCCGCACATTTACAAGGAAAAGGACGGCGACATGGTCCCCGTGCTCTTCACCGGCTACAGCACCCTTATCGGCGGCGTGCGGGTGGTCGAGGACGAGGGCGAGCTTTGCGTGGAGATCGAGGACTGGTGGAAGCAGGAGAAGACGGACGACAAACCGATCCTGCGGGAGGTGCAGTCCAAGACCGAGATGCCCGATGGAGGCGTCTACATCAACGGCGCACCGGTGACGGCCCGGGGCGAGAACGCGCTTCGCCAGATGGGGCGCTGCGCCAAGCTGCCCGAAGAGTACAAGGACGGCAAGACCGGCTCGATCGGCATGGTCACTTTTGTCGCCACGCTCTGCAATCCGGGGACAATCGTGGAGGTGCCCAAACACCTGGGCTTCGACTATGGTGACGAGAAGGTGACGGTCTTCTATTCCGTCGAGAAGGCGGGGGGGAAGTACATGACCCCTGGAGAGGGCAAGTTCAAGTTGAAGACGACGATTGACAAGATCAACTTCGTCTCGCTGATGCTGGCGCTCTTCTTCGGCACCGCGGCACTGCCGCACATCCTGATCCGCTACTACACCGTCCCGAGCCCCGCGGCGGCCCGCAAGTCCACCATCGTCGCCATCGCCGCCATCGGCTTCTTCTACGTGCTGACCATCTACCTCGGCACCGGCGCGACGGTCAACGGCGCGGTCAACCCGGAGACGAGCAACATGTCCGCGCCGCTGCTGGCGCGGAGCTTCGGCGAGTTCCTCTTCGCCGTGATCTCGGCCATCGCCTTCGCCACGGTGCTCGGCACGGTCTCGGGGCTGATCGTGGCCTCTTCCGGCGCGGTCGCGCACGACCTGCTGGACCGCTACTGCGCCTTGAACATGAGTGAGAAGACAAAGGTGTTCGTGGGCAAGCTCGCGGCCTTCACGGTGGGACTGATCGCCATCATTCTCGGCATCGTCTTCGCGGGAATGAACGTCGGGTTCCTCGTCGGATGGGCCTTCGCCGTCGCCGCGAGCGCGAACCTGCCGGCGATTATCATGCTGCTCTTCTGGAAGAAGACCACGGCCAAGGGCATCGTCGCGTCGATCCTGGTCGGCACCGTCGCGGCCATCGGCATCATCCTGCTCTCGCCGGACATGTTCGAGCGTTACGGTTACAGCCCCGTGGAGGCCCAGGCGCTGGCGCCGATTCCTTTCGGACAGCCGGGCATCGTATCGATCCCGCTGAGCTTCCTGACGCTGATCGTCGTCTCGCTGATGTCACAGAAGAAAGACTGACCGGCACGCGGGCACGCCAACGAAAAGCCCTTCCCGCATGGGGAGGGCTTTTTTCATAAATCTCGGCCGGCGCTCAATATCCGAGCGATTCGACTTCCGGCGGCCGGACGCGCCGGATGGCGCCATGGACGAAACGGCTGAGCTTGGTGCCTTTGCAGAGCTGCTTATTCGGCAGCGCATAGAGCGCCCGGGCGCCCCGGGAACGCGTCTTCTTGAACGGGAGTGGTCTGCGCAGTGGTCGTGTCATGAGCGCTTCCTCGATATCTTCTCTCGTGCGCGCGGGATCTACTCCTCTTCGCGCCAACCGTCAACTGATTCTTCCGTCAGGTAACACTGCAGCGAATACGCCCCGCCCAGCAGCACGGCCGCAAAGGCGAGGAACGAGATAATCTCCAGCCACATGATCCGCTCCCTTCCCGGAGAAAATGCCCACCTGCGCTGCTCGCTGTCCGGTTCATACCGACGATTCGGAAAACACCCATCCCACCCACGAGCATCGTAAACGGGGTGCTGAAGAAACCAAGTTCAATAAAGATTAGGAGTTATTTAGGAGTCCATAGCTGGTTTTACAGATTTTGGTTATGCCTACGGTAATTGTTGACGAGGACACAAAAGAAGCGGGTTTTCGCGAAATTCAGGACAGTGCCGGCTCTGCGCTCATGCACCAATTGCATATGCCTTGCTGTGGCATAACCGGGGGCGGAGGTTGTCATGAACAGGTCTGTATCGGCCCGAGGATAGGCTCAACGCTTTTTCACCATCAGCTTGTCGCTGAAGCGCACGCGTTCGCGCCACTTCCCGCCCGCGGCCAACGCTTCGAAACCATGGCCGGCCGCTTCCAGGCGAAGGCTCGCGCGTTGATTGCCGCGGGTAAGTAGCGTCGCCAGCAAGACGTCGGTGACGTCGCGCTCACGCGAACCCCCGCAGCAGCGTCGTCGCCGGCTTGCGATGCAAGCGATCGCGGGCGTCCTGGTTCCACAGCAGGCGCGGATGGGGATTCAGCTTCACGACAGGCCCTCCGGACGGGTTGAACGGCGTTCGCGAAGATAGCGAGTAGAGGCAGCCGGCGCAAGCAAAAGGCTCAAGCCGCCGAGGCCAGCGTACGTTCGCGTCCGCGACGCCGGCGGCAGCGGCCGGCATACGTGGAACTCAGACCGAAGAAGAGCAGCAGGAACATCAACGCCGCGGGGTAGTAATCCTCGACAACCAGGCGGCGATAGACGATGCTTATCTCCCACCGCCCGGTCGAGCTGTCGAGATAGGGCAAGTGCCCGAGTTCCAGAAAGACGCGGAAGAGGGCGGCGATACGCTGCGGATCGTCACGAAGCCGTGGCGGCAGCACCGCGGGATCGAAGAGGTACCATATGTACGGCCGAATCATCTCCCTGGACGAAAGATAGGTGCGCATGAGCTGGAGATTGCCCCGGTTGCGGGCCGTATCGAACTCCGGGAATGTCGGCGCGAGGCGCTCGTTCTCCACGACGTCGGCGTAGAATCCGTCGGGGACTTCCAGCGACTTGTCGCGGCAATCCATCATCAGCTCGACATAATCGTCCAAGCCGAGGTCCCGTTCGTAGAGTTCGCACATGCGACCGTACCACCGCGGATTGGGCGCGACGATATGCGCTTCTTCGCCGGACTCGCTGCGCAGGCGCACCGCGATCAAACGCGGATCGCTGCCGAAGTCGACATAACGCATGCGATACGTCTCTTCGGTTACCCGAAACTGCCGGCGGTGTTGACGAACCAGGAGGATGTGGCATAAGATCAGCGGCAACGAGGCGATCACGAGGATCAGCGCGAAGGCGGGCAGACGCATCGGCGGCTCCATGAGAAAAAGCCACGCGGCCGACTCCCGCCGGCCGCGCGCGCTTCGGCCCGCCTGAACCGCCTGCTTACTTCTTGCAGCCGGCGGTGGGACAGGGCAGGTAGGAGATGGTGCCGTCGCTGTTCTTGACGCACTTCAGCAGAGTGCCATCTTCCGTCGGGTAGCAGCAGTCCTCGCAGCAGCAGGGCCGGCAGCCGGAGTTGAACGGGCAGCAGCCCGAAAACGCCACCGCGGACGCGGCCAGCATCAATCCCAGAACGAACATCTTCATTCCCTTTCTCCTTTACCGTAAAACGCATCCCCAAAAGCGGTGCATACCCACAAAGCCAGTCCAACTATGACCGAAATGCGTTTCTTTGGCAAGTCAGAATTTTTATCGGACGCCGTTTTCTTTTTCCCCCCCCACGACGAGAATGCGGCTAACGCATGGCGATTCAAGGGCTATGGCGGGAAATGCAGAGGGGCAACCGGCATCGGAAAGTGGTTACGGATCGGGATATGGCGCCGCGATCCGCCCGAACGCTTCGACCAGTTGCGGCGTACCGGCGGAGAATTCGAGCTTACGGCCGTCGACGGTGCGTACGCGCAAGGAATAGACGCCCCAATTGCGAATGCCCGCCTGTGCGGCGGCGATCTCTTTGCGATGTACGCGGCAGGTCCAGATCAGCCGCCCGAGAACGGCGTCGGCAGTAACAGCGGTGCAGGCGCGCCAGATCAAGACGGCCAGCAGAAAGAACGCCGCGATGACGCCGAGAGGAAACAGCAGACGCAACCGGTGACCGTAGGCCCACAATCCCTGGCTCCAGGTATCGTAGAGCATGAGGGGGATAATAACGAAGACGAGAAACAACGCCATCGCGCGTACGGGCCACGTGAACCCCGGCCCCGAGACAGTCGGCCACGGCACATGCTTGGCGGGCGGCTGGTCGGCATTCACGTTACACTGTCCGCAGGATGCCCGCACCGAAGGTCAGGCCGCCGCCGAAGGCGCACATGCCGAGGTTCTTGCCGCCGGGAAAGTCCGGCAACACCTCGGTGAGGCAGAGCGGTATGGTGCTGCTGGAGGTGTTGCCGAAGCGGGCGATGTTGGAGAACATCGTATCGGGCGGAAACTTGATGCGGTTGCGCACCGCGTCGATGATGCGCTGGTTGGCCTGATGCGAGACCACGAGATCCAGATCCGCCAGTTCCAGCCCCGCCTCGGCGCAGGAGCGCTTGAGCATGAAGACCATCTTGCGCACCGCCACGGAGAAGACCTTGCTGCCGTCCATGTGAATGAACTCGCCCTGTCCCGCGCGCAGCGGCACGTAGAGCGTGGTGCCGTCGTCGCCCTCGCCCGAGAGTTCCGGCCGGTAAACCAGCGCACGCGTGCCGTCGAGGCGTTCCTCGCCGTAGACGATGCTCGCGGTGGCGGCGTCGCCGAAGAGGATGGCGGTGGAGAAGTCGTCGGGATTGGCGCGCGTGGAGAGCGCTTCGCTGGTGACGATGAGAATGCGCCCGGCCGGATGGCTCTGCAGGTGGTCGTACGCGCACTGGAGCGCGTAGAGGTACCCCGAGCACGCGGCGTTGATGTCGTAGGCCTGGACCTGCGCGGCGCCCTTGGCCTGGCAGAGCGCGTGCAGGATCATGCAGGCCATCGAGGGCGTGGCGCAGACGGAGGATCCGGTGGAGCAGATGATGACGTCCAGATCGTCCGGTGCGAGCCCCTCGCGATCGAGCGCCTCGCGCGCGGCGCTCACCGCCAGTGACTGCGCCGTCTCATTCTCGCCGAGACACTGGCGCCGGACAATACCGGAGCGGCGGACGATGTCCTCCGCGCTCATGTCCGGGAAACGCTCGGCCACCTCCTCGCTGGCGACTACGCGCGAGCCCCAGCGGGCGGCGACGGCGGCGAGACCGACGCGACAGCGTTTCTTGACGCGCTCGGCTGTGTCCGGGGTGATCAGCGGCGCGACCATCTCCCGCTGCCGGCGCTTGATCAACGGTGTGGGTTCCTTCAGCGCGCGCGTGCGACGGATCGCGCCTGGGTCGGGGACGCGGATGCGAAACAGCGGCGCGCCGACCTTGACGGTTTCGCCCTCGGCCGCCAGCGCCGCCTCGAGCGTGCCGGCGACGGGCGCGGACATCTCCGAGGCGGCCTTGTCGGCCTCGACGTTGGCCAGAACCTGCCCGGCGGCAACGGTCTCGCCGGGACGGACCAACAGTTCGACCAGGGTCACCGATTCGTCGGAGGGGCTGGCGCCCAGCGCCTCGACGGTGAGCAGGTCCGGCTCGGCCTCTTCCGGGGAAGCCTGCCAGCGCAGATCCAGGTCCAAGAGCGCGCAGGCGGCCTCGAGCACGTCCTGCCGGGAAGGCAATACCGCGACGTGATTGGCGTAGTTGCACGGCACAAAGGTGTCGGGACGGGTTACGCGCCGGATCTGTACCGGCCGGGGCGAACGCTCCGCGACGGTGGCGGCCACCTCGGCACCGAGTCCGCAGGAGCGGTTGTCCTCGTGGACCACGACCAGTCGGCCGGTGCGCGCGGCCGAGGCGACGACGAGATCCTCGTCCCACGGCGAGAGGCAGCGCAGGTCGATCACCTCCGGCTCGACGCCGGCGTTCTCCAGCGCCAGCGCCGCGCGCTCGCACAGGCGGACGCTGTTGCCCCAGCCGACGAGGGTGATCTCGCCGCCGCTGCGCGTCACGCGCGCCTTTCCCACCGGGGCGAAGTGCGCGGAGACGTCGGCGGAGGTCTTGCGCTCGCGGTCGTTGAGCAGGTTCTTCGGATAGAGGAAAATCGCCGGACGCTCCGTGTCGAAAGCGGTGTTGAGCAGAGCCGCGGCATCGGCGGCGTCGGAGGGCATATAGACGTCCAGCCCCGGCGCGTGGCTCGCCAGCGCCTCGCCGGTCTGCGTGTGAAAGGGACCGGTGCCGGGCTTGTACGCGCCGCAGGCGGCCATGACGATCACCGGCGCTTTCCAGCCGCCCCCGGAGCGCCACCAGAGCGAGCCCAGTTCCGCGGCGATCTGGTTGTAGCAGACGGGGAGGAAGTCCGCGAACTGCAGGAACGCCACCGGGCGCTCACCGGCCAGCGCTCGCCCGATGGAAACGCCGACAATGGTCGATTCCGCCAGCGGAGAGTTGCGCACGCGGCTGGGAAACTGTGTCGAGAGTCCGCGGGTAACGCCGAAGACGTCGCCCTTGGGATCCTCCAGATCCTCGCCATAGAGCGAGACCCGCTCATCGGATTCCAAGCGTGCACGCAGCACCTCGCGCAACGCCTCGATCATGGTCAACTCGGCCTTCTCCGGATCGCCCCGATACTCCGCGCGGGTTGTTACCCCCTCGGGCAGGTCCGGCTTGGCCACGCGGCACGGCGCGGGCGCCTCCGCGGCGGCGGCGGCTTCGTATCCTTCCTGCACCGCCGTTTCGACCTCGGTCTCCTGCGCGGCGAGTTCGGCCTCGTCCAGCCCCGTCGCCAGCAGGTCCGCGCGCAGCCGCGCCACCGGATCGCCACGCTCGCGCGCGGCGGCGATCTCGTCCTCGTCGCGGTAGGCGCGCTGGTCGTCGGAACTGGTGTGGCTGCCCAGGCGCTCGACATCGAGAATCACGAGCCCCGGGGCGCGCGTTTCGCGCATGCGCGCGACCACTTCGCCGAAGCCGCGCAGGCAGCCGGCCGGGTCGCGCCCGTCGAGGCGTACCAGCGGCTCGCCGAGGTAGGACTCCGCGTCGCCACCGGGGAGCGAGAAGAAGGTCTTGCCGTGCGTGGAGGTGGAGATGGCCAGGCGGTTGTTCTGGACGACGAAGAGAACCGGCAGGCGCGTGCGCACCGCCTCGCCCAGTGCCTCGAGCACCTCCCCCTGCTGGGTCGTGCCGTCGCCGAGGCCGCAGTAGGCGATCGGGCTCTCCGGTCGGTCCTTCACCGCCGCGGCGATGCCGACCGCCTGCAGCGCGCCGTTGCCGACGGGAGTGGGGATGCTCAGGATGTTATGCGCGGGCGCACTCAGCATGCACCCCAGGCGCCGCCCGCGCGAGGCGGCTTCGTCGGTGCCGAGGATGGAGTGGAAATAGTCCGCCAGGGTCAGTCCACGCGCGGCCAGAAGCGCCTTGTCGCGGTAGTGACAGTGCAACCAGTCGGCACCTAGCATGTGCAATCCGAGCGCGGCGATGCTCTCGTGCCCGGCCGCTTCGAGGTAAAAGAAGGCTTCGCCACGGCTGGCCAGTTGCGCCTCGAGCCGGTCGCAGGCGCGGCTGGCGTACATCGCCCGGTACAGCGTCAGCAATTCGGCTTTCGCCGACGCATTGTCGGATGCCGCTGCGGATGCGGGGCGTTGCATGGACTGGTATCCCTTCACGCAGAAGCCGTGGTGTCGCAAGAAGCCTGTCGGATCGAACCGCGAACCGGAGACCGGCAGCGGGCCGGAAAGCCGATAAGGAATCACGAAAAGGCGAATTATACGCCTCGCACCCGACAAAATCAACCTGTGCGTTTTCCGCCGGTCGGCGAAACGGGCCGGCGACGCGCGCAAGGCAACCGCCGGAAAAATGGTATACGGTTTGCATTGATGCCACTACGACCCAAAGATGCCGACGCATCCGAGGCAGGAACCGGATCGGCACACGGGCCGCGGACAGGAATCGGACACCGGTGTTCGGGATTTAGTCTGTCGGCGAAGGAGAACGAACGATGCAGGAAATTCTGATTCTGGACAAAGACGCCGACTGCCGGGGCTTTCTGAAAGATTTTCTGGCCAGCGAGGGTTACCGCGCCCGCGTCGCCGACAGCGAAACCATGTTCATCAGCCGTGCGCTCTCGGGACAATGGCTGCTGCTGGTGATGGATTGGAGCTTCTGCGAGCGCCAGGACGAAGATATCCTGAGCTGCCTGCGCACCCGCGGGATCAAGACGCCGTGTCTGGTCTGGACCGGGCGGCCCGACTGCGCGCGTCTGCCAGACGGCGCGGTTATGCTGCAGAAACCGGCGACGGTGGATCAACTGCGCTCCAAACTCGGCGAACTCATCGGCGAGCGCGCCGAACCGGGGGCTAATCCAACACCGTCTGGCGCATCTCGATGAAGAGCGCCGGCGAGGCGGCGTTGAGGCGACGGAGCTTGTCGCGGTCGGTCTTGAACCGGTCCGGCAAATACAGCTTGAGCAGCTTCTTGCTGCGCGTCAGCGGATCGACAGAAGCGAACTTGTCGCTCTCCAGGAGCGACAGCTCCGTCAGTCCGCCGAGGTTGCCGAGAGGACCGATGTCCTTGATGCCGTCGCAGTCCTCGAGGTAGACCGTTTTCAAGCCGCTCAGGTCGGCGATCCAGCGCAGGTCGTCGAGGTTCCGACAATGGCGCAGGCGCAGCGTCTGCAGGTTCTTCAGTTTGCCCAGATACTTGAACTTCTTCAGCGGGTGCTCGTCGCCCTCCTCCAGCCGCAGGCAGGTCAGGTCTTTCAGCCGCGCAAGAGCCTTGAGGTTCTCGATCTTCTGAATATTGTAGATCTCCAGGTGCTGCAGGTCGCCCAGTTTCCGCAGCGGCCCCAGATCGGTCAGCGCCGAGGCGTCGCGCAGGATTACTTTCGTGTAATCGGGCGAACCTTTGACCAGCGTCTCGAGTTCCTCGTCGGCGACGGTCTTGTTGACCGCGAGTTCCATTTCTTCGGCAGAAACGGGCGAAGCCAGAAGGAGAAGAATCGCGAATGGAAATGGCGTGCGTAAGGACATGGAGGAGCCTTTCGTTTCTGTCGTACCAAAAACTTTTTGCAGCGGTTCATGGCCCGGCATGTTCATCCGGCATATCTTCGGCAGACCACAAATAACGGTGCAATTCCGGCAAACAGGCGCAGAGGAGCTCCGCTTCGCGCGCTTGCCATTCATCCAGAGCTATGTTTCGCTGCGGCACCTGATGCAAATCGAGGAAAGTCAGGATCGCGCTTCTCAACTCATCGGATACCGGGCCGGCGAGAAGTAATTCCCAGAAAGCGAGATCCCGCGTGCGCACGACCATCTGCAATCCATCCGGAGGCAGGCAGAGCAAATCTTCGAGCGTATAGAGGCTCGAGCTGCTCAAGTTCGAAGAAACGCATGCGGAGCACACCGTCACTTGCTTGGCCATGCATCCGACGGCAACCCTCACGGTCTCTTGTTGGTTCACGGTTCGGCGGCAAAGCGGGCAGCGAACCGGGTTACGGCGCATCGGCCTCTTCCTTCCGGTCCGTCCGGGCGACGGGCGCGGGCTTGCCGCCGCCGATGACGATGCCGGCGGCGTTGCCGAGGTAGGCCTCCCAGTAGGCGACGGCCGCGCCGAGGATCAGCATGACCCAGGTCATGCCCGATTCTTCGTGCAGATGTTTCAGGAAGTAAACCAAGCTGTCGTCGGGGCGGATGAAAGGCGCTTGCCACTCGGCCAACATGCCGAGAATCAACGCCGCCACCGCGCAGAAGGCCGGGAGGCCCTTGCCTCGGCCCTTGGCGAGGCGGCAGCCCAGGCCCAAGAAGAGCCCGACGATCGCCAGCGCGTAGAAGCCCTGCCGCAAGGCCCAGAAAAAGGCGAACCACCCCGCAACGCCGCCGATCGCGCCCCCCAGCAGGCCGCGCAGATACCCTTTCGCCTTTTCGTTCATGTCTTCCCCTCGTCGGTTGCAACCTGTGGCGTCCGGCAGTTCCAGCATTCGCCGAACTCGCCGTCGACAGTCTCGCCGCAAGCCGGGCAAGCCCAGTCCGGAAGCGGCGCGACGTCAATGCGCCTGAGGCCGGAATCCTCGTGCTGCCTGACGATTCGCAGCGCCTCTTCCGCGTCGGCTTCCTCGATCCAGATCGCCGGCAAGGTCTCCGGCCCCCACGGCGTTTCGCCGCGGGTGATGGCCAGCGCATCACCCATCACCACCGCGCGGATGCCGGCCTGCTCGAGAAGGTTGCGCACGTGGTGCGTTTCCAGCGCGTGCGCACCGCTATAGAGCTTGATCATGCCCGCTCTCCTCACGCCAGTGTAGCTCTTGGCGTGCGGCGGCGCAAGCGTGCTCAGCGGTCCAGAGCGTCTGGATCGCCGCGTTCGAGCATCTCCACCGGGTCGATCACCTCGCGTGCGGTCCGCTCCCAGGGGATCGCCTCGCCAGACAAGCGCTCGAACTCCTCGCGGTCGACGACACGCCCCTCGAGGTACCAGCGCACGCGCGGCACGGCGCCCTCGCCGTCGATGTAGACGAAGCGGCCGTGGCGCCGGCCGTTCTTGTACTGCCCTTCGATCTCGAGCGCACCGCTGGCCCACGAGAAGTTGTAGTCCACGCTCGCCTCCACCGCTTCGGGATACCAGAAGCCTTCTTCGTAATAATCGGTATCGATCAATTCGCCCCGATGGTCCCATTCGCGGCGCGTGCCGTGCCGTTCGCCGTCGCGATACCCGGCCGCGTTGCGCAGGCGGCCGTTGGGGTAGTAGTCGTACCAGGTGCCGGAGTAGTGCCGGGGCGGGCTCAGCCGGTAGAACCACGGCTCGTTCGGGTAATAGCAACGATTGTAGCGCTGCGGAAAAATCCGAGCCTGCGTCAGGTAGATCGCGCGGTGCCACTGCGGCTGGCCGTAGAGCAACGCGCCGATAAGCAGCGGCAGGAAGACGAGCCCCAGCACCGGCGGCAGCACCGCGAGCAGACGGCGGCAGAGAAGAGGATGACGGGATTGCATGCGCGGCCCTCCGGCTTTATTGTAACCGGCGCGCGCTTCACGGGCAACCGTCGGGGAATGAATGAAAAAAACCCCCGGCTTCGACAAGCCGGGGGCTGTATCGGGATCCCGTCGAGACGGCGCCGCGGCGGGGCTACTCTTCCTTCTTGTCCTCGTCGACGACGGTGAAGTCGGCGTCCACGACGCCGTCGCCGCCGCGCTGGGCGCCGGGCTCCTCCGCGCCGGGCGACGCGCCGGCCTCGGCGCCGGCGGCCTCGGCGCCACTGGCCTGGGCACCGGCCTGCGCCTGCTGGTACATTTTCTCGGCCATCTTGTGGCTGGCGCTCTCCACAGTCTTGATCGCCGCTTCGATCTCGTCGGTGTTCTCGCTCTGTTTGACCTTGTCCAGTTCCTCGAGCGCGGACTCGAGTTCCTTGATATCCTCCTCGGAGAGCTTGTCCTTGTTCTCGCTCAGCATCTTGCGCATCTGGTAGCCCATGGAGTCGGCCTGATTCTGCAGATCGATGAGCTTCTTCTTCGCCTCGTCCTCGCCGGCGTGCTCCTCGGCCTCCTTGACCATGCGCTGCACCTCCTCCTCGGAGAGGCCGGAGGCCTCCTTGATGGTGATGCTCTGCTCCTTGCCGGTGGCCTTGTCCTTGGCCGCGACCGAGAGGATGCCGTTGGCGTCGATCTTGAACGTCACCTCGATCTGCGGCACGCCGCGCGGCGCGGGAGGGATGCCGTCGAGTTGGAATTTGCCGAGCGTGCGGTTGTCCTTGGCCATTTTGCGCTCGCCCTGGAGGACGTGGATGTCCACCGCCGGCTGGCTGTCGGTGGCCGTGGAGAAGGTCTCGCTCTTCTCGCTCGGGATGGTGGTGTTCTTCGGGATCAGCGGGGTCATGACGCCGCCGAGGGTCTCGATCCCGAGCGTCAGCGGAGTGACGTCGAGCAGCAGCACGTCGCGCACGTCGCCGGCGAGAATGCCGCCCTGGATGGCCGCGCCGACGGCGACCACCTCGTCGGGATTGACGCCGCGATGCGGATCCTTGCCGAAGATGTTCTTGACGATGGCCTGGACAGCCGGCATGCGCGTCGAGCCGCCAACGAGGATCACCTCGTCGATGTCGCCGGGGTCGAGCTCGGCATCCTTGATCGCGGTCTGGCACGGTTGACGCGTCCGCTCGACCAGCGCGGCGGTGAGTTCCTCGAACTTGGCGCGGTTGAGCGTGAGTTGCAGGTGCTTGGGGCCGGACTGGTCGGCGGTGATGTACGGGATGTTGATTTCCGTGCTCATCGTCGAGGAGAGCTCGCACTTGGCCTTCTCCGCCGCTTCCTTCAGCCGCTGCATGGCCATCTTGTCGTTGCGCAGGTCGATCCCCTGGTCCTTGCGGAACTCCTCGCAGATCCAATTGATCACCGCTTCGTCGAAGTCGTCGCCCCCCAGGTGCGTGTCGCCGTTAGTGGAGAGCACCTCGAAGACGCCGTCGCCGACGTCGAGGATCGAGATGTCGAACGTGCCGCCGCCTAAATCGAAGACGGCGATCTTCTCGTTCTTTTTCTTGTCCAGGCCGTAGGCGAGGCTGGCGGCGGTCGGTTCGTTGATGATGCGCTTGACCTCCAGCCCGGCGATGCGGCCGGCGTCCTTGGTCGCCTGGCGCTGCGCGTCGTTGAAGTACGCCGGGACGGTGATGACCGCCTCGGTGACGGTTTCGCCCAGGTAGTCCTCGGCGCAGCTCTTGAGGTATTGCAGCACCATGGCGCTGATCTCGGGCGGCGTGTAGTCCTTGCCGTGCGCCTGCACCTTGACCAACTCGCTCGGCCCGCCGGTGATCTTGTACGGCACGAGCTTCTCTTCCTGTTTCACCTCATTGTGCCGCCGGCCCATGAAACGCTTAATGCTGTAGACGGTGTTCTCGGGATTGGTCACAGCCTGCCGCTTGGCCAGTTGCCCGACCAGACGCCCGTCGTCGGTAAAGGCGACGACCGAGGGCGTGGTCCGGTTGCCTTCCTTGTTGGGGATGACCTTGGCTTCGCCGCCCTCCATGACCGCAACCACGGAGTTGGTCGTGCCCAGGTCGATACCGATAATCTTGCCCATGTTCCACCTCCACGATATCTCGAGTCAACAAAATGCATTCTTGTCAAAATGATGAACCTGGGAATGACCGTGCAAATACCGAGCCAGCCGCTTCCGGCAAAAGAATAAACCATAAATCATTTAAATTCAGAAGGTTGAAAGTTTTATCCGGGATCTCGTCGCCTGATTCTCACGCCTGATTGGCGCTTTTTTTCTTTTCTGCGTGTCAATGTGACAAAACCGTTTTCATTGACGAAATTTGACCGGGCGCGGACAAGGCCGCCGCCGCCGCGTGGATCTCACCCCTGGAATTCACGAATCGGAGATTTGACAAGGAGGCCGGCTTGGAATATTCAAATCCGTCAGACCCCGAGGAGATCTGCCCATGGCCGTACGTGAGCCCTATCGGATTGCCCTGATACAGATGCGCATGCAGCATGACGACGACATCGACCGGATGCGGGAGGCAAACCGTGAGCACGCCGAAACGGCTGTGCGCGAAGCCGCGCGCGAGGGCGCGGCGGTAATCTGCCTGCCGGAACTCTTCGCCACGCCGTATTTCTGCCAACGAGAGGACCCGGCGCATTTCGATCTGGCCGAACCGGTGCCGGGACCGACCATCGAACGACTGGCCGCGTGCGCGCGTGACCACGGCGTCGTCATCATCGCCCCGCTGTTCGAAAAGCGGACGGCGGGGCTGTATCACAACACCGTGGTTGTCATCGATGCCGACGGCACCATCCCCTCGACCT
>CAYWFP010000012.1:0-59075 GCA_964457365.1 uncultured Planctomycetaceae bacterium | reverse complement strand
TTCCTCCAGTCCTTTAACCCCTTTTTCCTGCCATCTTTTCGCGGAGGCGGACAGGCACCGTAGTTGGTGATGAGGCGCTGCCGGGCACGCACGACCAGCTCCGTGAGATTTTCCGTGGCCTGCCGGTCGCGCAGAACGCGTTCGACGTAGGCCGAGATGTCCGCAGCCTTCGGCCAGTCCTTCTCCAACAGCAGCGGCTGCAGCAGCGCCAGCAAAGCACGATCTTCCATGGCCCGGGGGTTCGGCCTGCCCTTGGTGGAGAGGAGCGGTGCCGGGGCCTGATCGGACAGCGCCTGCACGGCCTCCCACACCGGCCAGGTCGGAGCGCGGCGCTGGTTCCCGTGCTGCCGGTCGACCGGCCCGTCGGTGAAGCGGAAGAAGTCGCGGGTCAGGCGGCTCCAGATCGACAGGCGCCGGGCCTGCCAGTCGGCGACGGTCAGGACGCCCAGCTTCTTGAGAGCCGTGCGTCGGAGCTGGAACTCCCCCCTGGTAAGGTCGTGCGGCAGGGAGCCGAAGATGCTGCGCCACCGCTGCTGCTGCAGGTCGCGCTTCACGGGGTCGGCCTTGCGCAATTCGGCGGTCTTGTCGTAGATTCTGAGCTGCGGGTCTGAGCCGATCGTGAAGCCGGTGGACCGGCCGTGGGTGGACTCAGCCGCAGAGTGGTAGTGCTTGCCGGTGCTGGCGCGCGTGATGTACCATCGATCCGCATAGCGCTGATGAAAGTCGGAGTAAGGATGGTCGACGTCAGCGGCGATATCGATCCGGCTCAGCGTCTCGGACGCGATGGCGATGTGCGCGGACGCCAGCACCTGCTGGAACCACGACCAGCAGGTGTCGAAGGTGCCGCGGACGAGGAGTGCGTGGGCGGGGCAGACGAGGCGCGCGCGGACCGGGACGTTCTTGTCGTTCGACCGCTGGAGGGCGAGGATGATGCCGCCAGATTGCAGGACGACGCGCGCGCCGAATTTCCCGAGGGCGGCAGGCGCGCGCGCCGTAACGGCCCACGCGGTCTCCTCGAGGAAGAAGGTCAGGGGCAAGGAGCCGTTGTCGCGGGTGTCCAGGAGCTTGGTGAGGGCGCTGACGCCGACGCCGCTCAGGTCGAGTTGGACGTGAGTCGTGTCCTCGAACGTCGGCGTGCAGAGGACGGGGTGACGGTTATCAGGATGGATGTTATTGGCGCCGGTTCCGGTCACGCTTCGCCCTTCCCGGTCGTTTTGGCGCCCATCGACTCGGCGACAAAGCGTTCGATATCGATCTGCCGATACCGGATCGCCCCCTTCTTCTTGCGGGATAGGAATACGGGTGAGATCCCGGCTTCATCCAGAAGACGACGCACGGTGCGACGGTGGACCTTCCATTTTGCAGCGAGTTCTGATATACTTATTAGTTCCTTGATGCCCATGAGGGTTCTCCTTGTCGCTTGATGTTCTTTCCTGCCAATCAAGGAGATGTCGGACCAAGGATTCGGGAGAAGGGCTTTGCGGAATCCGCGAAATCAAGAAACTTTCGTGGTGTCTGTCGGTAGGCGGAACCTGGAGCTAATCCAGGAATCAATACATCTGGTTATGTCATCTGGAGATACCGAGGAGGTGAACCACTATTTCTGCCGACACAACAAGATCGATGATCTGATCTGGCTTGGCCTTGAACAACTTGCCCTGCAAGCCAACGAGGAGAGCTGTCCTGATCAAGTTAAGGACTTGGCCTTGATTACCGGCAAGCTGTTGCGTATGAGTGCCACACAATCAATGAAGATAAAGCGCCTCTTCAACGACCCCCGACTCTCCGCCAAGATCCTCCATAGCCGCGATGGCACAGGTCGCGACCGTGAAAACGTACTTTCGGCGCTGCTTGAGGGCATTCAGGAAGAAGCCCCGGGATTCATTCAGAAAATCTCACAGGCCTTGCGTTCGGGGACAGCGATAACCGACTATTGGAAGAGCGTGACCGAACAGCTTCTGCCGGTCCCCATCACGCAACCGGCGACCTTTCCCGATTTCGCCTCGGAATTCTGCCAGCTTTGTCTAGTCGGCGATCTGGACGGAGCGACCAAATTCCGCCGAGATGCGCAAAAGTCAGAAAACAGTGAGCGCCGCGATAATGCCAAGTTGCTGGCCGTGAATATGACAGACCTGCTTCGGTACAGCCCGTACGCCCTTGGCATGAAGGCGATCTTGGGCAAGTTGCAAAAGGAGAACCGCTGCGATGGGCTCTGGGACGGACTGCTCTACTGGTTCTTTCACACGCCACAGGAATGCCTCCAAGGCATTATCCCCGCAGCGCACCCACTGGGCGAAATCCTGGCCAAGTGGGACGAATTTCTGGTTTCCGCCGTGGAGTATTATCGCTCTGCGATGGCCTCAATCTCATGGACCGATCAGCAGACCGGGATCACTACCGTGCATTCCACGGACGCGCATGTAAGTATCGAGGCAGCCGCGGGATTCTTCGGTCGTCTGCAATCGGCGATCACCTGCTACCGTTTTCATACTGAGAACGTTCGGGATGAGGATGCCCGGCGTAAGCGAGAAAAATACTCGCCCGTTACCTTTGTCGAATCCATCAATGCGGGAGATGACGACCCCGAATCGGACTTCGACTGATCTCCGCAGAGTGAACGCGGACGTTTACCCCGGCTGGCGGAACGGGATGATGTTGTCCGGCCGTTCCTCTTCCTGCACGTCGATATCGAAATCGACGTCGATCCTCTCCGGCACCAGCGCCGCGTAATGGCGTTCCGCCACCTGGTAGGTGTTGCCCATCAGCTTGGCGATTTTCAGCAGCGACACGCCCTTCTGCGCCAGTTGGCTGCCGAAGGTATGGCGATAATCCAACGAACTCCACTCCAATCCGGCCGCGGTGTTGTGCTGCCGCAGGTAACGATAAAAACTGTCGGGACGCCACCACCCGCCGCTGTCGGGCGAGGGGAAGAGCCAGGGGCCATTTACGCTGTCCGTGTAGCTATCCAGATAGGAGCGCAGCCGGGAGCTGATGGGAACGATGCGGTTCTTCCGTGTCTTGGGCGCCCAGGTCTTGCCGTCGACGGTCTTGGCGCGGATATGGATGAGCCCTTTCTTCAAGAGCACGTCGACCGGCGTCAGCCATACCAGTTCCTCACGGCGCAAACCGGCCAAGATGAGTGTGGCGACCATGGCAAGAAGCTGGGGGTGGTTTTCAAGCGCTTCGAGCTGCTCGGTGATCTGTTGGGCGTTGAGATAACGGATCGGCTGCTCGGGCTTTTTGACGCGCTTGACCTTGCTGACGGGATTGGGAACGGCCGGATTGACCGGCGTATAGCGCCCGGTATCGATGGCGAACTGGAAGAGGCGATGGACGATTTCGCGGTCGGCATTGACCGTGGCGGGGCTGCAGCCGTCGAGGAGCGCCCGGTCGGCGAGGTATTCGCGCAGCAGGTCCGGGGTGATCTCCTCCAGGTGGCTGATCTGCAGGGTTTGGCTTTTTCGTGGGGCGGGTTGGGCGTTGCTTTCGAGCGAGGGGGTGATTCGCCCGAAGATCACGCGGAGGCGGCTAAGGTCGTTCAGGTAGGAACTGTGGGACAGGCCTCCCAGATCGGCCTGTCGCTGGCGCAGAAATGTTTCGATCAACTCAGGGAGTGGGGTTTTACTCGGTGTGACAAAGATGCCGCGCTCAAGATCAACCTCGATCTGTTTCTGAAGTTGCTCGGCCAGGCGAGGGTTGTCGGTCTTGAGTGAGCGTTGCTTTCGCTTGCCGTTCTCGGTGTAGCTGACCCAGAATGTTTTTCCACGTTTGTAGAGTGACGCCATGGCAGTCTTCTCCTTTCTTACCAAACAAGGAGAATTCGGATTCCGCCATTGGTCTCTCTGCTACAATTCTGCTACAATCGCCCGGAATCAGGCCCCGACACGAAAGAAGGGGAGCGGCTTAAGTCCGCTCCCCTTCTTAGGTTATATGGTAGCGGGGGAGGGATTTGAACCCTCGGCCTCCGGGTTATGAGCCCGACGAGCTACCAGACTGCTCCACCCCGCGGCGAATCTGTTGTCGGCCTCAAACACGCACGGCATTTCGCATGCGACGACAGCCGATTAAAATGTGATTTTAACCGAAAAGAGTGATCTGTCAATTCTCCGTTTGCGATTTCGCTCACGGCCGGATTCAGGCCGGTCCGCTCGGATTGCGTCGATGCAACGCAGGAACGTACGATCGCTCGATGCCAGGATGCTAACGTGTTAAACGCACTACGGATAGAAGATAATCAGCGACATGTGCGGTCGTGGGGCAACGCCTGTTCGCATACTCCGCGACTTGACCGCAACGCGCGCGGCTACTATATAAAGGATCTCGAAAAGCGGAAGTGGAGAACGCATGCGCATCGTCATCGTGGGCCTCGGTCGAATGGGCTATTCACTCGCGCAACAACTCGATTCCGAAGAGCATACCGTCTACGCCGTCGATCCCGTTTCGACGCAGGTAGAGCTGGCGCGGACCCGGCTGGATATCATGGCCGTCTGCGGGTCGGGATGCAACCTGGAGGTGATGAAGGATCTGGGCGTCGAAGGCGCCGATCTGTTGATCGCTGTCAGTGGCTCCGACGAAGTGAATATCGTCAGTTGTCTCATTTCGCGCGAACTGGGCGTGCAACGGCGTATTGCCCGGATCGAATCGCATGACCTGGCCAAGAATCTACGCCACATCCCCCCGAGTGTCCTCGCGGTGGACGAATTCGTCAATCCGCGCGAAGTCACCGTCGGTCGCCTGCACGAGATCGTCTCCACGCCCGGCACGACCATGTCCGCGGAATTCGCCAGGGGCGAGATCCTGCTGCGCGGACTTTGGGTCGAGAAGACCTCGGAACTGACCGAACACCCGCTCATGGAGTTGCAGTCGCTTTTCGCGGATCACTTTCTCGTCGCGGCGGTCAAGCGGGGGGAGAACCTCTTCGTGCCGAAGGGGGCTTTCCGTATCGAGGTAGGAGACAACATCTTCGTGGTACTCAACGCCACGATGCTCGACTCGTTCCTGCGGCAGTTCCATTTCACCAAACCCAAGACGCGGCGGGTATTCGCCTACGGCGCGCACGGGATCGCTCTGGATCTATGCCAACGGCTCGAACGCGAAATCGCGGACGTGGTGCTGCTCGACCAGGACTGGAACCGGCGCAAACGCGCGTCGGATTTTCTCAAGAACACATCGATCATCGACGGCTCTCCTCTCGACCGGACATTGATGGTCGAGTTGAAGGTCGACACCGGCGATTATTTCCTGGGCTTGAGTGAGAGCGAGGAGAGTAACTTTTCAAGTGCGTTGATGGCCAAGCGTCTGGGCGTCAAGAGTGCGCTGATGATCACCGATCGCCCCACGCATGTGGATCTCTTTGACACGCTGCCGCTGGACGCGGTGGTCAGTCCGGCCATCCTCTGCGTCGGGGCTATCCTGCGGCTGGCGCGCGCGGGTTCGGTCATCTCCATGTTCAAAATCGCCGGGGAGCGCGGCGAGGCGGTCGAGATCGAGGCGCAGGCCGGATCCGTCGCGGCCGGGCGCGCGCTCAAAGATATCGAATTTCCCGCCGGCGCCGTCGTCGCGGCGGTGACCGGTGTGAAAAGCTCACGCATCGCGGCTGGCGATACGGTGGTCGAGCCGGGTGATCGTGTCATCCTGGTGGCCAAGGCCGAGGCCATTCGCCCGGCGATCTCGCTCTTTACCGCCTGAGTACGGCGGAGTCTCAAGGAGAACGGTGGCCATGAAGATCCATCTCGTTCTCTACTTGCTCGGGGCTCTCTGCTATCTGCTCGCCGCTTCGATGCTGCCGTCGCTGGGCATTGCCGTCTTCGCCGAGATCCAGGTCGAGGCCAAACCGTTTGAGCCGGCGGGGGCGTTCCTGCTTTCCATGTTTATCGCCGGGGGGGTCGGCGTGGTATTGCGCTGGAGTACCTGCATCCACCGCGACGACAGCATTACCCCTTCTGAGGGCTTTGCCGTAGCCACACTGGGGTGGATGCTGATGGCGTTCCTCGGTGCGCTGCCATACGTCTTCATGCACTGGGGGATCGGTGGATTCGGCTTCGTCGAGGCGTATTTCGAGTCCATGAGCGGTTTCACCACCACCGGAAGTTCCGTTTTCGGCACGGCCGTCCGCGACGGCGGTTACGGCACGATCGAGTCGTTGCCGCATTCGCTGCTGTTCTGGCGCAGCCTGACCCATTGGCTGGGAGGCATGGGCATCGTCGTCCTGGCGCTGGCGATCCTGCCGACGTTGCGCGCGGGGGGGTATCAGCTGTTCCAGGCGGAAGTTCCCGGCCCGACTGCCGAGCGACTGCAGCCGCGGATCCGCGAGACCGCGACGATCCTCTGGGGGGCGTACATGTTGCTCTCATTGATCGAGACGGTGCTGCTGGTGCTGGGCGACATGCCCTGGTTCGACGCGCTCTGCCATACCTTCGGTACGATGGCCACCGGCGGCTTCTCCACCAAGGACGCTTCGATCGGGCATTACGCCCTGAGTGATCACGGGAGCGCACTTTATTTCGAGTCGGTAATCAACCTCTTCATGTTCCTCGCCGGCTGCAATTTTCTCCTGCACTACTTCGCCTTGCAGGGGCGGGTGAGGGAGTACTGGCGCAACGCCGAGTTTCGATTCTATACCTACATGGTCGTCGGGGTGACGCTGCTCTTGACGTTATTTACCTGGCGCGCGGTCTATTCCTCGTTTTTCGAATCGCTCCGGCAGTCGCTCTTCCAGACACTGGCGATCATGACCACCACCGGCTTCGCCACCACCAACACCGATATCTGGCCCGGCGGGGCGCGCCTGCTGCTGGTATTGATCATGTTCTGCGGCGGCTGCGCCGGCTCCACCGGAGGCGGTCTGAAGCAGATTCGGATTATGGTCGTATACAAGTATATCCGGCGCGAGCTCTTCAAGCTGTTGCGCCCGAGCCTGGTGAACCGCTTGCGTATCGGTGACGACGTCACCCTCGAGGAGCGGACGGCAGCGAGTATCGTCGGCTTGGTCATGTTGTGGTTGGCGGTTTACGGAGTGGCCTGTTTCGCGCTGTTGGTCTTGATCGGCAACGGTAGCGACGGCGACGAGCAGTTTACTACCGCCACCACCGCGGTCGCGGCGTGTTTGAACAATATCGGCCCCGGTCTCAGCCGCGTTGGCGCCACCGAGAATTTTCATTGGTTGCCCGGGAGCGCGAAATGGCTTCTGGTACTGTGTATGTTGATGGGACGCCTCGAGGTCTACTCGGTAATCGTTCTGCTCCTGCCTCTTGCCTGGCGGCGATGACGTGCGCATGCGCCGCGAACCCCGTTTTTTTTTACAGGACATGATATGGCGGTGTTGTTGAAAGCCGATAATCTGGCCAAGAGTTTCGGTGCCAGACAATTGTTCGAGAATATCTCGCTGCTCGTTCGGGAGAAGGAGCGTATCGGCTTGATCGGCCCCAACGGCGCGGGAAAGTCGACGCTGCTGAAGATCCTCGCCGGCGAGGATGCTGTGGACGGCGGAACGATCGAACGCCCCGGGAATCCTCGCTGCGTCTTCCTGTCCCAAGCCGACTCGCATCCAGGCGAAGCGACGCTGCTGGAGGTTTTGCTGACGGAGCTGGAAAAACTGCCGCTGTCGGAATACGAACGGGAGACACAAGCGGAAATCATGCTCGGTCGCCTCGGATTCGACAACCCGTTGCAGACGGTGGCGACGCTCTCGGGCGGTTGGTGCAAGCGTCTCTCCATCGGACGCGCATTGGTGCAGGAGCCGGATCTGGCCTTGCTTGACGAGCCGACGAATCACCTCGACCTTGACGGCATCGCCTGGCTGGAGTCGCTCTTGGAGAATAGTCAATTTGCCTTCGTCATGGTCAGCCATGATCGCTACCTGTTGGAACGCTTGTCCACCAGCGTCTTCGAGATCAACCGCGCGTTTGCGCAAGGATGTTTCCAGGCCGTCGGGCGCTACAGCGATTTCCTTGAGCAACGCGAAGCCTGGCTCGCCTCGCAACAACGTTACGAGCGGTCCCTCGCCGGGCATGTTCGCCAGGAGGTCGAATGGCTCCGGCGCGGCCCCCAGGGGCGGCGCCACAAGCGCAAGACGCGCATTCGAGAAGCCGAGTCCTCCATCGAGGAGTTATCCGCGCTTCGCCAGCGGTTGCGCGATATCGACCGATCGCGCATGCGTTTTTCCGCCACCGGACGACGCACCAACGACCTGATCGTTGCCGAAGGTATCGCCAAAACCATTGGCGGGAAATCCCTCTTCGCGGGCTTGGATGCCCTTCTCGTGCCAGGCGCGCGCCTGGGGATCGTGGGCAACAACGGCACTGGCAAGAGCACGCTCCTGCGAACCTTGACCAAGAAGCTCGAGCCGGACGCGGGGACGGTTCATCATGCCACCGGCTTGCGTATCGCGCTCTTCGACCAGCAGCGTGTGCGACTCGATCCGACACGGACATTGCGCAAGACGCTGGCGCCACATGGCGATACGATCGAATGGGGCGGTCGGCGACAGCATGTAACGGCCTTGAGCGAGGCGTTTCTCTTCCAGCGCGATCAGCTCGACATGCCGGTGGGCGAGCTCTCCGGCGGCGAACAGGCGCGGGTGATGCTGGCGCTGATGATGCACAAGCCGGCGGACGTAATCATGCTTGACGAACCGACGAACGATCTTGACATCGATTCCATCGAGATGCTCGAAAGCCAATTGCACGTCTTCCCCGGAGCGGTGGTGCTGATCACGCACGACCGGCATATGCTCGACAGCGTCTGCACCGAGGTGATCGGTCTGCACGGGCAAGGGCGTTGCGGACGGTACGCGGACCTGTACCAATGGCAAGAAGTCGAAGTCGAAATCGTCCGGCGCTCAAGGAAAAACGAGAAGAAGCGGAAGACGACGACACGGAAATCCGCCGGTCTCAGCCGCGAAGAAGAGCGCGAACTGGGGCGCATGGAGCGCGTGATCGTAAAGGCAGAAGAAAAGGCCGGCGCGTGTCGCAGAGAAGCAGAGTGCCTGACAGGGAGCGCCGACCACGAACGGATGCAGACGGTGTATGCTCGTTGGCATGAAGCAGAGGCCGAGGTGGAACGGTTGTATGCCCGGTGGGCGGAATTGGAGAAAAAATGCGAGCAAAGCGGCACGTGACTTCCCGCTATAGTCGGCTATAATGGAGTTTTGCATTCCAATACTCGGAGGAACCGCGCGTGAGCAATCCACAGGAAAACGAAAGAGCCGAAGAGATGGCCGAGCCGGAGAACGCGCTGCCGGCGGTCGGAATTGTCGATTTGCCGTCGGCGTTGCAGGCGGCAGTCGAGCGCGCGGGCTGGAGCGAGCTCATGCCGGTCCAATCCAGGGCGATACCGTATCTTCTGGCCGGAAGGGATCTGATGGTCCAGTCGCGCACCGGTAGCGGCAAGACCGGGGCGTTTGTCCTACCGATCATCGAACGGATCGATCCGCAGAAAGCCTGTTGCCAGGCGTTGCTTCTCGTGCCGACGCGCGAACTGGCCAGGCAGGTGATGAACGAAACGGTGATGCTTGCCGGGAATACCGGTGCTCGAGCGGTCGCACTTTATGGCGGGGTGGGGTACAAGGAACAGTTCGCCGCACTCGAAGCCGGCGCACATATTGTCATCGGCACGCCAGGGCGTGTGCTCGACCATCTTCTGCGCGGTTCGCTTACACTTGAGGCGTTACGGATGATCGTCCTCGACGAAGCAGATCGCATGCTGTCGATGGGATTTCTTCCGGACATGCGCGAGGTGAAGCGATACCTTCCCGAACGGCGGATCAACGGGTACCTTTTTTCCGCAACGTTCCCGCCGCACGTAATGCGCGTATCGAGCATGTTCCTGAACGAACCGGAGATGCTTTCGCTCAGTCGCGACTTCGTTCACGTCGCCGAAGTGGAGCATCTCTTCTACAACGTCCCGGCGATGGAGAAGGATCGTGCGCTCGTACGCATTATCGAGATCGAGAATCCGGCCTCGGCCATCATCTTCTGCAACCGCAAGACCACGGTCAATTACGTCACGGTGGTGTTGCAGCGCTTCGGGTACGATGCCGACCAACTCAGTAGCGACCTCTCGCAAAATTCACGCGAGAGCGTCCTCAAGCGCGTGCGTGATCGGCACCTGCGTTTTCTCGTGGCGACTGACATCGCCGCTCGCGGCATCGATATCCCCGACTTGTCCCACGTGATCCAGTACGAGCCGCCCGAAGATCATGAAGTGTATATTCACCGTGCCGGCCGCACGGGGCGCGCCGGCGCCGCCGGCGTGGCGATCTCTTTGATCGGCGGCCTGGAAGGAATCGAACTGAGCAAGATTGCAAAGCGTTACGATATTGACGTCATCGAACGCCCCGTCCCGACGGAAGAGGATGTTGCGGTTGTGGTCGCAGAACGGACCACCGCGCTATTAGAGGCTAGGCTGCGCAACCGGGACAAGCTCAAGCGCGAACGGATGGATCGCTTTCTGCCTTTGGCGCGCAATCTGCTCGCCAACGACGATGAAGCAGCCTTGATCGCGATGCTGCTCGACGATTACTATCAACAGACGCTGCACCAGCATCCGGATATGGAAACCGCTCCGGAGACGCGCATGACGAAGAAATCGGAACGACACAAAAATGGGGGGCGCAGTAAGTCAGGAAGGCGTAGCGGTCGTGGGCGTCGCTAGCGTTAACTGATGCTGGACCTATGAATCATTATTGTGTAGCGAAATAAAGCAGATGGTATTGATCTGCCGCATAACCGATCTGAATAAATATGCTTGAGGTAGTTTCCGTCAACGCAATCTATTCTGCAAGGTATTGTATGGAAAAAAGTTGCGTTGTTTTTTCGCTAAATAGAAATAACCTTCCGCTTGGCACAGGGTTTTCTTTGATCATGACGGTGAGGTATGCCTCGATTACGCATCGCGTTTTGGCAAGGTAAGCGAAATGAACGAACCGATGATACAGTCCGATCCGCCTCTTCCCGGCTTGCTTCGCTGGGCCGTGTTGATCTTTTCGTTTTTTCCCTTGATTCTGTGCTTCCAGGTTGCGCGCCAGATGTATCGATCCGGACTCTCGACATACGCATATTATACGTTTGCCGTGGCGTTCCTGCTAATTCCGCTGGCATTGCTTTTGTCGTTTGGGGCCCGACGGCTCATCCTGTGGACGTCGAGGCTTTGGCGCCGCTGGGGCGGTTCCAAGTGCGAGAACAATCGCGGCGAGGAGTGGGTCGCGCATATCGGCGCGTTCCTGCTGCTGGCGGAGAGTCTTCTGCTCTTTCACACGCTCGGAGTTTTGTTGCATGAAAACCGTACGGGATAGCTCCGCGTTCACGCTGATCGAGTTGGTCATCGCGATGCTTGTCATCGTCGTCCTTGCGACAATGCTCGTGATGGGGTCGCGCATGATCGGCGAGCGCGCCTATCGAACCCAGGCGCACGACACGATCCAGCAGATATACAATGCTTGTGACGTATACCATCTCGAGCAGGGGCGATACCCGTACGAGGAGATCGACGAAGATGCCTCGATGGCGGATGATTATCGCATGTCGTTCGACAAAACGGTAACCTCCTGGCGCGATACCGACCGTCCTCGAATTCTGAATGCCATCTACAGTTCTTTCGCGTTCAGCATGGAACGGTTGGGCGAGAACGACGAATTGCTCGATCCGTGGGGCTCTCCCTATATTTATCAAAATATTCATTCCGAGACCGGCGTTCGGCATGTCGATTCGCACGGCGTGCAGAAATGGAACGGCGGCAAATGGTGGAAGGACAGGGGGGTGCTCCATCAATTGAAAATCTACAGTGTCGGCGGTACGGATAATTTCGATGCGGAAGGTAATCTGCCGCCTCCGGACGTAGCGCCGGATGATCCTTACACCTATAAGCCTTCGTACTGGAACGATTTTTATGACGAAGCCTATCCCAACAACGCACGTCCAATCCTGCGGCGGTCGGGAGATTGATCATGGCTAGAATGCGCGGATATACGATGCTCGAAATCCTGATTACGATCGCCATTGTGGTGGCCTTGAGCGCTTTGCTATTTCCCACCTATCAGGGATACGTCCGCAATGCCAAGGAACAGCGTACAATAAGCCTGCTCTCCAAAATCGAGGGTGGCCTGAATATGTACAGGCAGGACTTTCGCTATTATCCCAGTTTCCTCGGGTCGTGGGGAGACGGGGATTGGGACAACGTTAGTTTGAACGCCGAATCGCTTTATATCGAGCTTTTCG
Source organism: uncultured Planctomycetaceae bacterium (assembly GCA_964457365.1). Classification (GTDB taxonomy): domain Bacteria; phylum Planctomycetota; class SZUA-567; order SZUA-567; family SZUA-567; genus CAYWFP01. Next base: position 46,860 of record CAYWFP010000012.1, on the reverse strand, counting down.
ATACCAACGATGACGAGGTCGGGGACGGCTACCTCTCCGGGCAAGTCGATGCCACGCGCGACTTGGCCAATACCGGTGGCGCCACGACGAAGGAATTTGTCGATGTCTGGGGACGCCCCGTTATCTACCTGGCGGCCCACAAGTGGTATATCTGCCCGTCGGCTTGCGGAGATCCGAGCCCCACTCCGGGCGACTGCCCTACCTGCGCGACGCCAATGGTGTTGTCCAACGCTCATTATTGGCCGTTCGATGCGCCGATGCAATCGGACAGGCACAAATGGAGTTATGAGTTATGGAGCGCGGGTTCGGACGAAGCGTTCACGAATCTGCGCACCGGCACGGGGGATGCGGACAACCTTCGCGCGCCCGGGATGTAACAAGGAGATAACGGATGAATACCGCTCGGCAACTGACGCGACACAGGAACGGCTTTTCTTTGAGCGAGTTGATGGTCGTGCTGGCCATCATCGCCATCCTTGTCGCCATGAGCATGGCGGGGACGATGAACCTGACTCTGGGGGCGGCAGTACAGGCTTCGGCCTTGGAGTTGCAGCGCAGTTTTCAACTTGCCCAGCGCTTGGCCGTGGTCTATCAGATGCCTCATGTCGTGGCGTTCAATACGAATGTTATCGAGTATACGGAGAGCGGCGCTCTGGCGCCGGGTACGGGCACCGTATGGGATCCAACCGGCGAGCACCACTGGTACGTGATCATCGGGCCGCAGGAATCGGGCGCTATTGCCACCAGCGCCGATTATTACCAAGGCGAGACCGTCGATCCCGATGGCATCCAGATCGGTCCGCACCGGCACCTTCGACCGGGGGTGAGATTCTGGCACGCGTGGCCGACGACCAACTGGTACAACTCAACCGACAGGACACCCTATTACGATTTTGACCCTGCGAATGAAAACTTCATACAGGGATTTTCAAAGGACAGTTCAACGGGGTGGTGCACCGGTGGCGATATGCGTCAGGCGGCGGAGCCGGCGTGCGCGTATACCGACTGGGCGGTCAATCAATATAAGGACGGCAAGGACGTGATCTGTCAACCGAACTACCAGTTTTCGCGCGACAAAGGCACCAATACGGGATCGACCACGATCTATTGCGGCGTGGTGGCGGTAAAGGATATATCTTACCGACGCGTGCTAACAATGGAGGAGAATACCGGCCGCGTCACGATCGACCGCGAGGCGAAGGTGGCCTGGTAGAAGGAGTACTGCGATGCGGATGCGGAAGAACTACTCCGAAGACGGCTTCACGCTCTTCGAGATCGCCGCGGCCCTGGCGATGGTGATGATCGGCATCGCGGGCTTCCTGGCGGTTTTCTCCGCGGCATTGAAATATTCGCGCGACGTCAAGCAATGCCTGAGTGCCCCAGAGGCCGCTCGTACCGTGGCGGCCTACTGCGTAACGACCGACCTCAAGCCCGCTACGCGCACCCCCGTGGACATCCCCGGGGCGATGGGGATGGGCGAGAGCGAGGGGGATTCGATCCCTGTCTCGGGCTTCTACCTCAGCGTTACCGCGGGGCGAATGCCCGATCTCGAAAATAACGACGGCAACGGGGATGGCATTGACGATGCCGACGACAATAGCGACGGTTTTGTAGAGGTCGCCGAGGAGTCGTCCGCCTGCGAATTCGACAGTCAGGATGTCGGCAGGATGTACACGCTCCGTATCGAAGTCTTCGACAATCCCGATGACCGAAGTCGTAACCCGTCGCCCGGCACCACCTATGCCGTCGGCACGTATTTCATACGCATGTGGTATCGCGATTAGGAGCGATCATGAACATACATCGTTACCCACGTCGCCATGGCTTTCGCGGCTTCACGCTGGTGGAACTGCTGGTGGCCATGGGGTTGTCGATGATCATTATCGGATTTCTAATTTATGTCTGGCGGAATACGACCGATACCATGCGCCGTGCCACGAATGCCGTTCATATCCACAACCGCGGTCGTTACGTCTCGCGCCTTCTGAACGAAACGCTGGAGAACCATTCCGGTTGCCACGTACTTTTCGCCAGCGATACCGGAGCAAATATCGAAACCATGTGTGCGGACCTCGCCGGCATCGATTCGCTGAAGGTGCACGGGCGCGCGGGGTTCGCGCGCGGTTGCAAGTGGTCGCCCATGCATTACAATCAAATGGGCGTGCTGGTCAACGATCTGAGTAACGTACGCGAAAAAACTTCGACCAATACGGTCTGGTTGCCCACCTATTACGCGCAATGGCTGAAGGCATATAGTACGCCTTATACCACCGGTATCTGGAAGGCGAACAAAGAGGTGTTCCGCAACCAGACGACGATCCCGACCTCGCTGGCAAGTCATGAGCGGAAGTACATGTATCGCGCGATCAAATACGGCAAGATCAGCAAGCGGGACTTGTATAATCCGAGTACTTATACCGGTACCTCGGAGCCGGTCTGGCCGCAGAAGTACGGCGAGACGGTCACCGACAACGGAGTCGAGTGGATGTGCATCCCGCCTTATCTCTGCACGTTGCCGATCAATATCGAGAAGAACATGACCAGCGGCGAAATGGGGAAAGTTCCGCTCGATCGCTTGGGCGGCGCGACAAGCAGCACTGCCCATCCGCGCTCCGAGCACATGCAGAACACCGCTTGGGGATGGGCGGTGCATACCTCCAGCCGCACCAGCATATACATCGAGTACATGAGTATGTTGACGGTTACGAGTTCGGCGCAGACGACATACGCGGGCATGAGTGATCCGGTTCCGGGCGATCTCGAGATTGTCGACTACCACGATCAGAAAATTTATACCGGCTTCCGCGGGGTTTGGCCGCAGGGGGTAGGCTATTCGCCGAGTCACAGCGGCGATCATGACGGTTCCGCCGACAGCGCGAAAGATGAAGACGCGGATCCCGTCCCTAATCCGCAGGCCATAGGCACGATTCCGCGCCAGCCTCGTTGGGTGCGGATCGATTACAAGATCACCGGGGAGATCAAACCCGGCATTCAACCGGACGAACTTCCCGAACATCGTTTCACCCAGATGATCCTGCTGCGCTGAAGAAGGAGGCGCGTCATGCATTACGCTGATCCTTTACCGATGCCCGATGAGCGTAAGCGGCAGAAAGGCGCGATTCTTATCCTGGTGCTGGTGATCATGGTGGCGCTTCTCTTCGGCGCGACGGCGTTTCTGGCGGTGGTCATCAACGAACGCGAACTGGCCGTGCTCTTCCGCAACCAGTCGCTGGCGAATATCGGCCTGTTCAACGGCCGCGCCCACGCTATCGCGTTACTCGAGGACGGTTATGCGCACGACGACAATACAGATACCAACGGAGATTGGTATACGGCCTTTTCGGAAATACCTTCTTCGACAGACAACGACTTCCGGGATCTGGACAGGCTCGCGGGAATGTATCCCTGGGACGCGAAGCACTTCTGCCCCGGTTTCAACGGTGCGTTACCCCTGACGGTGTGGACGCCCATGTCCCATTATCCAGGTTACGGCAAATACGATCCGCCGACGGAATTGGTTGACGGTAATGAAGAGAATTACAGTTATCTCATAGGGCTTCGTTGGCCGAAGTGGCATTACTGCGCTCTGTACGACAAGGACTGGGATCTCTGGGATACCGATTCTCAGGTGGTGACACGGGACCCGGCGAATCCCACCGCACGATACTCCGTCCGCTATTACGTTTCCATCATCGATCTCTCCGGTTTGATTCTGGCCAATCGCACAGCGTGGTGGAACGGTACGGAATACGAACTTACCGAATACGCCAATGGCACGACCACGATTCAAGATTATGCCGAAACCATGGAGCATATGCTCTGGGTGGGAATGGGGGCGGACAAGACCAAGGTCGACAAGGTCATCAACGGCACGAGCGAAAACGACAACCTGCATGCGTTCGTCGAAGATACGGGATGGCGAGATAAGCATTGCAACCTGTACAACTGGGGCCATATCGCCACGTCGTGGATCGGATTCTGCTGGGATTACGACAAGGGGGTCGAGACGCACGGCAACAACTGGGTCTACAATTTTCGCATCGACAGTAGCGAGAAGACCTACATCAAGTACATCACCCTCTTCACGCCCTTCGGCAATTCCAGTCTCGTGGACAACGCCTGGGAAGAGATCGCCGACAATGCCGAGAAGCAGACGATCAAATGGCAGGTCAACGCCAATACCGCCCCGCGCAAGGTGCTCGAAGTATTGATAAAAACATCCGATGCATTGGCAAAGACCTACAACGACGGAAGCGACAGTTGGTCGCCGGCGTTGCTTTCGGAAGCCGAGGTCAACTCCCTGATCACCAAGTTGGAAGCTGCGCGGCCCTTTGCGAATAGGGAGGCGATCAAGAACGCGGTCAGCACGGCCCCGAACCAAGGCATAATCAATCGCCTTGTCGACGGGGACGGTTTCTACGGCCTCGGCAATCAGGGCATGAAATTGGATGTCGGCAAGAGCAAATTCTTCCGCGTTATGGTGATGGCCCAGACCTACGACGAAGTGCTCGGCATGATCCTGGTTTCGCGCCGTTACGAATGCGTGGTGCATATCGACCCCGACGGATCCGGTCCCTATAACGGAAACAAGCTCTGGGACACGAATATCCTCTATCAGCACAAACACGGCGGCGAGTGAGGACGGCACATTGACGAAGGTGGGCTCCTGACCGATAATATGTCCGTCATGACTCGTGAAAGCCACGATACCCGCATCATCTTCGCCGAGAAGGATGCGTCGAGTACTGCCTTCGGCCTGCGCGTCGAGCGCGCGGGCGACCTTGCCGTCCTGTTTCCGCGGGGCCTGTTGCATCGACAGGCCTGGGACGAGATGATGGCCGCGGCGGTGGAGGTGACGATCCTCTTCGCCACCGACGTGGTGATTTCCTTCCGCGAAGTGACCGAACTCCCGGCCGCCTCCATCCTCCGCCTCATCGTCCTGCGCGATAAGATCGTCAAAGGCACCGATCAGTTCATCTACGTATGCGATTTATCCAAACGCGCCCGCATCGAACTCGAAGCGATGGAGCTTCTGGGTTATCTCGGTCATGTCGATTCGTTGGATGCATTGTTGCGTTCACGTGGCCTGACCGAAGAAACGCTCGAGGAAGTGGAGATCTCCACTCATCCGGCGGTAACGCTGGATACGCCGACGATGGATCTGTATGTCCAAGAAGAATTGAAAGACCGCCTTGCGGACGAGGACGAAGAAGATCGCGGGATCCGCGACATCGCGCCGGCAGCGCTACTGCAGAACAAGGCGATGCCTCCGCCGATCACCCCGCCATCGCCACCATCACAGGAGACCGCCCCCACGCAACCGGCCGCGACGGGCCAGATGACCTCTGACGCGGTGCCGCAGGAGGTTCTCGACAAGTTCAAGATCGAACCGCAGGATAAACTCCACGCGCTCAGCATTCTTTCCGCTGCCATCGATAAGGCCGGCAGCGATCCGGGCGTGAGCGATACGGAAGATTATGTCGCAGATCATCTGGAGAGCGAGGAGAAGCCCCAGCCCGGTGGCGATACGCGCATCATTCTGAAGGCGGCCGAAGAAAAACCGTTTCAACTCGACGTGCGTCGCGCAGGGCATGTCGCGGTGTTGCTTCCCGAAGGCACGCTTAATCGCGACGCCTGGGACAAGATGATGGCAGGGGCGGTCGAGGTGCTGCTCGGCTTCGCTACCGAGGTGGTCATTTCTTTTCAGCGGGTGACCGAACTCCCCGCCGCGGCGATTCATCGCCTGATCGTTTTACGGGACAAGATGGCGCGCGGCGGGGGACATTTCATCCATGTCTGTGATTTGTCCAAGACCGCCCGGTATGAACTCACCTCAATGGACCTGCTGGATTTCGTCGGCCATATAGGTGATTTGGACGCATTTCTCGCCGAAAGGAAAATTCATTTCGACGAACTGACACCGGTGACCACTCAATCGACGAAACCGGTTACCATGCGCACGCCGACAATGCAGCTTTTCCGCAAAGACGAGCCTAAGCGTCCCTCGACCGCCGATGATGCCGATCGGTTTCGCTCCACACGCATCTCCGCGGCGCTGGAGGCGGTCGACGAAGCCAAGCAGAAGGCCAGACAGGCCGCGAAGGAAGCCGCCACCGAAGAGAAGCCGGAGGAAGCACCGGCACCGAAACGTGTCGAAGCGGTGGATGAAACGAAACTCGAGCCGTGTCCTTCGTGCGGCCGACGGATCTCCAAGGACGACGTATCCTGTCCGCACTGCAGTTATAACCGTGTATTGGGGATTCGCTTGCGCCAAGTCAGTGCGCTCTCGTCGGCTATCGAGGAGGTGCGCGCCGAGCTGGACGAGACCAATATCAAAACGCCGCGGGCCAAACGAAGAAAACGTGTTGCGGCCCGAGTGGAGAAGGGCAAGAAACTGCACCGACGCATGTTGGTTGCGGTCGCATTGGTCGTCCTTGGATTTGTCGGCCACATGCTCTACGTGTTGCACCGCACGATCAACCCGCCGTCGCTGTCCTGGTTGCAACGAGAATACCAAGTGAAGCCCGTGACCGAAGATCCCGAGTCGCTACATCCTTTCCACACGGGAGAGTCGATTACGTTGACGCTTTCGCTGGACGAGATCATGGAACAATCGTTCTGGTTCAAACAGGATATGACCGATAGCGCCGACGGATTGACGGTCTTTGCCGAAGACGTCCGCCCTCCCTATGTTCCGACCAAGGCGCCGATCGGATGGCCGAATTGCGAATCGGTCAAGCAGAAGGCGGCGGAATTGGCGAAAGCGGGCGGGACATGGACGATCGAACGTTTCGCTTCCGGAATCGTTCCGGATACGATCGTGTTGTGGCGACAGGCGCCGGAATTGCAGTTGCGTGGGTCTCTGCGTGGGGCGATAATGGATTTCGGAGGCGGCCAAAGCTCCGCCGAAAAGATAATCGCGACCGAGCGACAACGCGCCAAGGATGAAGCGAGCGAGTATGAACTCAAAATCCAGCAATTGATGCGCAAGCACGCGCGCATCGAAGATCCGATTACTCGTGAAGATGCGCAGGAACAGATCGAGAGGCCGAAGGATCGTATGATTCACCTCGAAGGACTGCTCACGTTCATCACGATGCGTGAATTCGCGTTCGAGGGTGGTCCAGGGAGCTATGCCGAGGCCGTGCGCGAAGGTGCGGATTACGTACGCTATCCGGAACTGGACGTAGAGAAGGAATCGGAATCGGCCTATCGCACCGAGCGCTATTTTTTCGCTCCGGTTATCCTGATTCGCAGTATCAAGCCGGTGCTCGTTGAGCCCAAAAAAGAACAGACCGAGATCATTATCCGCTCGCCTTGGCGGCCGACGCCGGCGGACGAGATACCAGAAGAGCGTATCGACCTTTGACGCCTCTTCACGTGCCTGAGACGGTCACTGACCCTCCCCGATTTTCGGTACATCGCCCGTGCCCTTGAAAATCCGCAAGCGTGTCACGGTTGTCTTCCCCATGAATTTACTGAGCGCGAATGTCTGTCGATCGGAATTCTGCCGCGGCGACTTATCGTACCAGTACAAGTGGGGTTTATTGTTGTAAAAGGCGCGATACAGGTCCCCGATTTTCTCGCCGATCAATACGTATTCCTCTTGGCTGGCAGGAAGATCGGCAATGGTCGTGCGGGAGAAAACGATATGTCTGCCACCGGCAATGGTATCGATGTCGATCCACTGATTACGACGATCGAGGACGATGCGGTAACCCGAGTAACTGTTGCCTCCCAAAGCGATGCAGGGGCCGGACGAGTCGTCTGCCAGGGCGGTCACTTCGACACGGACATGCTCGCCGATGGGAGCGATCCAATGTAGCACACACATGCCTTCCCCCTTCGCGGACATGCCCTCCATGATCAACCGCCCCTTGGTGATGTGAAAGCTCTCGCGCGCCGCGAATGTCTGGAAAGCGTTTCGTTCGGATAATAGGTGGCCCCCCAGACAGAACTTGGATTGAAAGGCACTGGGAAGGCGTCCTGCGGAGAATGCGGTGTCAAGTACGACCTCCCAGCGGAATCGACCGCTCTGCAGTGCATTATCGATCCGTTTGCTCAGAAAACGAGCTTCCCGTTGAACGGAAACGGGAGAGCGGAGCGTGTTCGCAGCCTCAATCGTATCGTCTTCCGAATCCGGTTCAGGAACGTCACGCGATGCCGAGCGCCTGTTTTCGACGAGTTGCGGCGAAGTAGTCGTATTTTGCCGCGTCATGGACTCGGAGAAGCCTGACGAATCGACTGCTGAATCTGACTCAGGCGATGCGGTCAGGGAAGGCACGGCCGAGGATTTCCACAGAGCTATTCCGCCCCATGGGGCGCCAAGGATTAGAAGGATGCCTGTCGCCATCGCGAGCAAGGCAGGCATGACGAGGAGAAACAGCCGGTCGGTCGGCGTTGGAACTTTGCGTGAAACGTTTATGAATGTCTTCTTGGTCATCGTTGGTAAGCCGGCAACAGGTGGCGGTCAACAGCCAGCGCCAAGACGGCCATGGTCGTGATATAGATCTCTCCGTGGACGTGTTCGTTGCTTCCGGGGGGAGACGCCCACGTGCCGTTCTTGCGTTGGTGTTCGACAAGGAGTTGCCGTACATGAGGGCCGTACTCGCTCCAGATATCTGGGCGTGCACGACTCAAGCCTACGGATTCGTAATAAGCGCGATAGAAGAAGTGATCGCCGCGCCAGGCGAGTCGTTGTTGCACGATGCGCTGAGCGATCATGTCGGCCAAAGGATCTTCGTCTTCTCCGCCGATTGCGAGGGCCAACAATCCCAGGCCACGAAGAGCCGGATGGTCGCCGGGGGTGTTGTAGCCGACGCCGCCGTTCTCGGTTATGTGGCGTTTGGCATAGGCCACGGCGTTGCGGATTACTTTCTCCGGCACGGGGATTCCGACCTGTTGTACGGCGTGCAGACTCATCAACTGCCAACCCGACAGGCTCATGTCGCTGTCGTGGGAATTGGGTTGGTAACGCCAACCGCCATGGTGTGGGACTTTCTTCTCTATTTGTGCGGCCTGGATGGTCAGCGCGACCGCTTTCTCCAGGGCGCGGGACATCTTTTTCTCGATGGTTTCGTCGTTGCACATGCCGATGGCTTCGGCCAGCGTCAAGGTGACCACTCCGTGACCGTACATGCGGCTGCGGTCGTGCCGGCCGAAATAGCCTGAGGGGGCTTGTTGGGTAAGGATGAATGAAACGCTTCGGCGCATCCAGGCGGCGTGCTCGATATCGTCGAGCGTAATGCCCGCAGCCAAGTGCGCCATGATACCGAAAGCGGTCATGCAGGTCGCGTACTTCTTGCTCAGCGACCCGTCATCGCGTTGTTCGGTGCGGATCCATTGAAGAGCTTTTTCGATGGCCTTGTCCGCAGGGCTTGTGCTTGTCAGGGTCTTCAGTACCTTCTGGTCGCTCAGTTCCCCGGTATAAGCCAAGTGGGGCATTACAGCCAGACACAGGATCAGAATGGGGGGCTGTTTCATTGCGGATCGATCTCCATTAAGCGCCGGAAATAGGCGCGGATAGCGGCTTGATGCTCCTCGGCGAAGCGCACTGTCTCGTCAGAACGAACGTGGCGCCGCACACGATCCTTCAGTCTGGCCCAATCAGCTTGATCAGAACCGGCGCTTTCGGCTTCGAGCGGAAGCGCGGGGTGCGTGGGCGTCGTCGCGGGCATGCTCTCGCTCGGCGGTGAGGGGTGGGCGCGAATGCGTGAGCCGCCTTCGGCAAGCAAGTCGGCCGCTTCATGATAGGCTTGCGGGGAAGGATGGCCCTGGAGATGCCGGAGGGCGTAAGCTGCCGACAGCGCGGCTTCTTTCTGCAAAGATTCAGTCGGTAGCGAAGTCTTCAAGTAGGAGGTAGCTTTCCGGTGTGGTGTGGCTTCGAGGGTTGTCTGAGACGGCGGTATCGCGGCCGCACCGTGCTGCAACAGATTGTCGGCCCGAAGAGTGCGGGAAGAGCGCTGCAGTTGTTGTGCCATCAGACGGGCTTGTTTCGGATGTCGCGCGGTTGCCTGTTCGATTATTCGGCGTGCCTTTCGTGCGAGCAGAGACACTTGCTCGCGCAGCGCCGGGGAGTTCGGTTGGGTCGACGCCGCTGCGTGCTGTTCCGCAGTTTCAAGATGCTGTCGCGCGGCAAGAGCGATTTGCGTGGCACGAAGTTGCGTAGCGGTAGATGCGGCCGTACCGGCGTCTTCAAGTGCCTGGTCGAGTCGATCCAGTGCCTGCGCCTGTTTCCGGATGGCACTTTGTAGCGCTTTGTCGGTTGCGTCGATGTTCTTTGTGCCGGAATACTGTGAATTTCCGGAAGGCCTCTCCAAACGGGCGAAAGCCTGATTCGCGTCAGCCTGTCGGGCCGCTACGTCTTCGCGGAGGAGCCCTTCGGATATCTCCTGGGAAGGAGAGGAAGTAGTTGACGGCGAGGGGGCTTGGGCATGTGTGCCGGAGACGGCGTTCTCCAGAGCCGGGTTAAGGCTCACGGCTTGGGCAAGTTGTTCTGCCAAACGCAGGCGGCCGGTATCCTGGCGTCGTTGAGCTCCGCGAAGGCTGTTTGCCGTTTTCGCCTGATCCGCAATTACTTCTGCGAGGCCTTTTCCGACATTCGCGATGCCATTGATCGGTGCCGGCGGCAGGTCGCTCTCGCGGGCATGGCGAAAAGATTCGGCCAGTGGGCGGACGATATCATCGGCAATATGCTTTGCCGCTTGCTGCGCTTGCGTCGCCAATTCCGTCAAGTCGGTCGAATCGGTGCGATCCGAGACCGGGCGTTGACGGCGGGATAACCGTTGCAGAAGCTCAGCAAGGCGTTGCTTGGCAAAGGCAGTCGATTGCTTCTTCGAGGGAGGCGAAGCAGACGGGAGTTCATCGGCAGATGGCTTCTGGCTGCCCTTCGCATGTTCCGAATCATCGATTTTTCGAGACATTGTTTTCTGCAATTCGCGTGTCGCTTGCAGAACGGGATCGACTGTTCGGAATGGAAGTGAACCGTCGCCCAGTGCATCCTTTTGCAGGATATCCAGCGCTTCGGACAAGGCCATCTGGCTGCGAGCATGCGCTTCTTCGGCCAAGGTCCTGGCGGCAATCGCTTTCTGTCCTGAATGACGAGACGAGTGCGTATTGTCCGGTATCCTTTCGGTCATGGACTCGGTAGCCGTGGGCGAAGGTTGATATGAACGAGCGGCCCTGTGGCGTGATTGTCGAGTACCTATACGCGCTTGCTGCGCTGATTGCTCGGCTTGACGTGCAAGACGCTGCAAGCGATCGTCGTGGCGTTGTGCGTTCAGCGCATTCTCGATTGCCGCCCGTGCGAGGATAAACGGATGATTAGTCGGTGTGTTCTGGATGTTGATTCGGCCGGCGCCGCGTTCCGCTTCGATAGCCGCCATTTCCGCGGCGGCAACCGCTTGTCGGGCTTTTTGGGCGGCTCGTTTTGTGGTTTGGCGTTCGAATCGTTTCAGCGTGGTCGAAGAAACGGGATCGGAAGTATTGCGGTTGGCCAGTTCGAGACTACTCAACGCCTGTTCGGCAAATTTTCTCGCGCGCGCGGCATTTTCTTGTGCGCGTTGCAGCAGAGCGGCAGCGGCATTCTCGGCAGTGCGTGTTGTTTCGAAGTCTTGTTCACGAGCTTGAGCGACGGATAACGCGGTGTGCCGATTCGGCGCAACCATATCCCCAACCGTTTTGTGAGCGGCGTGGTTCTCGCGTTCATGCGGTAATGCTTTGCGAGCGGAATCGATTGCCTCCCGTCCAGCTCGGGAGCTCTGTTTCATCTCATCACGGGTGAGGCGCCGCGCAGTTCTTTCTTCTATGCCGAGTCGTGCACACGCTTCGTTCAGGGCTTCGGCAATGGTTTTTGAGTCGAGGTAAAGCAGCTTCCTTTCGGTGGATGGGGCGGTCTCGCGATCCACAAAAGGCGCGTGGTCGGAAGTCCGGATCGTTTGCTGGGCATTGGCCGCAAGTTGTTCGAGGCGATCAGCCATCTTCGCAAGCGAAAGGCGCCCATCGGAACTTCCGGAAACGGTTTTGCCTTTGTTTTCGGTTGGTTCGAAAGTGTCGCGGCGAGGCGTCTGCTGTGTCGCTTCCCGGATCCCGCGCGCGGTTGTCTGTAACGCCCGTGCAGTCCGGATGGCATTGGATGTTGTGCTCGCGGCCGAATCAAGTTGGGGGGGGGAGTCAAGCGCGCCTTCGTGTTCGATCGCGTGGCGTAAGGAATCGGCTTTCCGACGAAGGGACTTGGCCATCTCCGCATGGTCGAGAGGCTCCTCTGCATTACGTGCCGCGGCGACGGATTCTTCGGCAGCGCGTAACGCGTTATCAATCGATTCGGAAGAAGCGGGCGATTCGCTGGTCGCGGCCAGAAGCATTACGGATTGCTGTAGTTTGGCGGCCTGTTCCTTCTGGGTGTTGACAAGTGACGCGATTTCCGCGCGGATTCGGCGTACCTGGCCCTCGCTATCCATACGCTTCAATCGCTCGGTAGCGAGTCGCGCTCTTTGAACGGCTTCATCGGCAAGGTTCCGCGCCGACGAAATCATCTCGTAGATCTTTCTTGAAGGAAGGTCGGCTGCATGTTTCTGATCGTCCTCCCCGCCAATCGCTCGGTTCGCATCGTTCGCCAATTTGCTTATCAAGCGGCTTGATACGGGGAGGCGTTCGGCATGCTTCAAAAATTCGTTTTGCAATTGTTCGCTCGGAAGACGGAGCGCTTCTTTCCGAAGCTGCAGGTGCAATTCGGAAAGGCGCTGCGCAATGTCCTGCTCAACTCGGGAAAACCGTTCGAGGAGGCTTTTCTCAGTTTCTGTCGCATCGAGCACCTCGTCGGCCATGCGTAGCAATTCGGCGGCTGCATTGTCGGCGCGGTCGGGGAGTTCGACCGAGGAGGATGCCGATTGCGAACTAAGAGCATCCGGGTCGGCGACAGCCTCGAGGTTCTCGCGCAGTACGGGGCGAAGCTGTTCGTCATGAGCGGCAGAGTGCGCGAGACGGGCCAACTGTTCAAGCTCGTCGGCAATGGGCGTTATTCCGGCGGCGCCGCGTTCGCGTATCGCTTCGAGCAGGTTCTCCTGTCGCTTCTTGCCGCGAAAGCCTTCGAGTACGGCAACCTCTTCCACGATCGGTTTCAACTCTTCGACCGCCGGCGGTTCGTGACGCGCGAGGAGGGGATTCATGCGTTGGCAGAGAATCTCATAAGCGTTGGCTCGATTGAATTGGTCGAGATTGCGGTACGTATCGGAGGCCAGACTCAACTTTCCTGCAGACTTCCGGAGCAGTGCCATGCCCTCGCCAACCCGGTTGTCATGGGAAAGGTGCTTCATGGCCCGGGTGAAATCCTTTGCAGACTTTGGTGCCGTGCGTTTGATTGCCTGTTTTCCAACATGGGAAAGATTGTTGAGCAAAGCCAGAGTATCTTCGGTATGTTTGTTTCCGGTAGGGTTTTCAAGAAACCTGTCGAGAACAGCAGCTTGCCGGGCCTCTCCATGACGATGTAGTGTGGCGGCGAGTTCTTTAGTGTCGGCATTCACGTGGGGATTGAAAGACGGGAGCGACTGCCCGACGGACGATATCGAATGGCGGATACGCGCCAAAAGGTTTTCGGCCATGTGGCCATGACGAATGCGGCGGGCTTTATCCAACATATGTTGAGCATGGTGGAGAGACGGGCGGACTTGTTGAAGGTTTTCACGAAGTGACGCCCGAGAGCCGGTTGCTGTGGCAGGGTTGCAGTCCTGAAGATGCTTCAAAGCACTGCTTATGAAGGGTAACGCATCGTGGCGTAGAACATGCTGCGCTTCGTCCAGGCGGAGTCGTTCGTGGCGATTAGTCTCGTCGGCAAGTCGTCTTGTCTGGAGAGGTCGGTAATCTTGCAGCAGTCGGGCCAGCCGATTGCCTTCGATCTGCAATGCGCGTCTATTTCTGGAGAATCTGCGCTGATGTTCCGCCTCGGGTTCGTCGTGGGCGCGTCGAGTCAACTCGAAAACACGTTTCTCTATACGATCGAGAGCTTCGACGAGCGGAGCGAGTTCTTTCGCGTGTAGAAAAGGAGAACGGAATTCGGCAATGGCGCGATCTAGGATTTCATTCGCTTTCTGTGCGGCGGTGACCAAGCGGGGGCATTCGCGTTCGGCCAGACGCAGTTGATCCGGGGTCCAGCCACGATCGATCACACGACGGATCATCGACTCGAGACGCTGCCGGGGAGGTTGTTGTGCGCGGACGAGGCGTTCCAGTGGCTGGAGACCGGTCGCATCGGACATCGCGGCGATGGATGGCGGGATATCAAGAATGTTTTGCAGATCGCGATGCAAGCGTTCGTCGGCTTTCATCATCGCCTCGGTTGGCAATGTGGTCATCGCACGATACAAGTCGGACGAACCGGGAGTGGCACTGGGATGGCGCAATCGATCCTCCGGGATGCATTGGAGCGGTTCGCCATCAAGCCCATGGCGCAAGGTCAGCGTAGCGCCGCCGCTTTGTTGAAAATATTCAATGCGAATGGGGTGCCAACCGCGGTTCAGTTCGATCCGGTTCGTAAAACATGTCGGGTCTTGAACTCTCCACGCTTCCTTGCCGATAACCTTCTTGCCTGCCACTTGTAGTCCTGCGCCGTCGTCGACTTCGATCGAAAATACCTGGACGCCATCGGTTGGTATGAAAATTTCGCCTTTTAGCAGACAAGAATAATTCTCGGGCCCCACACCGTCGGGGAGGGGCTGGGCGTGAATCTCCGGCAGGGAGGTGCCGCTATGAACGGGAGTGTTCGCGAGTCGAGTGCCACGGAAGAAGAGCGCTCGTAATCCAGGAGTTGTAGGCGCCTCCGACCATGCCTGAACTCCATAAAGCAAAGCAGTCGTCCGAGCTCGTCTCGCATCGACAGATCGAGCAGATCGCCACAGTAATTCGGCTTTAAACCGTGTAGTGATGAGGATCGACAGGCGGGAAATGCGCTCGAACTCCTCGCGGGTGCAGATCGCGGTGTCGCGAGCTTCGCGAATAGAGTCGAAAAGGTCGGGCGCTTCGACATCAAAGCGCCGCTCGCCTGCGGCGAGGAGAAAGCCTCCTTGTGTCTCATGCCAATCGCACAGATGTTCGGCCATGCACAGTAGTAATTCGTCACCTTGCGCCTTCCAGTTATTGCCTTCATGCAGAAATTCCCTGCCGATAGCGCCGATCTCTTCAAGAAGTTGATTTTGAACCTGTCGGGCTACATGAATTTCGCCGCGCTGAGAAAGGGGATCATCGAGTCGGTATCCGTTTTGGATCTGCTCCCATTCTCGTAGCAGTCCGGTGAACCTGCGATTACACTGCCGTATGCGTAGTGCCAGGGTTTGCAGGCGGCTTGTCAACGCGGTCAGTGCAGTTAGATCTTCCATGCCGATGACGAGTTCGAGAGGTGGACTGTGCGAGATCTGGCCGCCGCAATCGACGGCTTGGATGCGCAGCGAGATCGTCTCGCCGGATTCCAGTTCAAAAAGATGCAGCGGAAAAGGATGGGCGATATTGATGCGTTTGTGGTCGAGAGACGGAAGTGGCAGCGATTTCTCGTAGCGATAACCGCTTTCAGATGTCATATGGAGTTTTACGGATTGTACGCCCAAATCGTCCTTGACATCGGCGTCGAGCCAAAGCGTCTCGTCGCGTCCTACACACCCGCGTGACAGCCCTTTTCCGCGCAAGGAAAGTTCGGGGTTCAGGTCGGGGAGTACGCGCACGTTCCACCATTTCGGAGTGTCGATAGTCAGGCCATCGGTGCGGTAGAGGCGTATCCGGTAACGTTCGTTTTTGCGCGGGCGCCATGTGTGAACGGCCGTATTGTCCGAAATATTCATGGGGCGTTCAGATCCGTCATCGAATAAGACGACTGCGCTGGCCGGCGTTTCGCCTGCAAGCGTCGCCTGCAATGTCAAGCGGCTACCGTCGATAACCTCGGTGTCGCCTCCGGGACTGCTTGTTGGCGGCAACTCGGCATACAAGGGCGGTTGAACGCGTAAATTCAGCGCCGAGATGCGTGGAGGAGATGTTACGTTGACCGAGTACAACGGACTTCTGCTGCCGCCAACATGGACCGCGTATATGAAGTTTTCGGTACAGGCGGATAACTGGTGGCGAAAACGTGTTCGATCAATCCGGTGCATGGAAAACGTTTCGCGTGTTTGATCCGGCCACTCGATTTCAAGGAGAGCCGGACGAGATGTCGGGGAGGTTTCGGCTTCGATACAGAGATTCGCTCCAGCGGCTAGACGGGCATTTCCGGGATGGACCTGGAGAGCGACGAAAGAGGGGCGCCCCAAATTCAAGCCCGGGAGCATAGCGCGTTGAAGCAACGCGCGTGGAAGGGGAAACAGTCCGAGTCCGCCGAGGAGAAGAATCGCCGAGCCGACACGAAACCATACCGCGCGAACGGGTTCAGTAGGAACAAGGAGGGCAGTGTCAACTTTACCTATATCGAGCGCCGCCAGCGCGACCGTGCGTTCGATCATCCATCTACTGACTCCGGCGGGAGGATTCGCGCATAATTGCACTGCGGAGCGTAATCGTTCATCATGCCATCCCATTCGCCGTTCGATCATCGTCGCGATATGAGCGTTGTCGCCGGAACGCAAGTAACGGAGCGCTGCGCGGGCGATGAAAACAGGAATGGCTATCAAGTAGATCGAGTAGGCCAGATGTCGATGCAGAGCAGGACCGAGATCGACAACTGCATCGATTGCGGCCAGCAATCCCCAGCATGTCAAAAGAGTGAGAAGAGTTTCGCCGAGCCCGCGAAAGAGGAGGGCTCGACGGATGCGCGCATCGTAGGCATTCAGCCTGGAAATAATTATCTCCGGTAGTGCCGGCATCGGCTACGCATCCTATGTCGTTGAATTGAAAGAATCTTATCCGTTAAAACAGTAACGTTTTCCGGAAAACCGTGTGACCGACTCCGCCCATGGCATATACTAATCGCGCCCCTAAATACCTTGCAGACAACCCGTCGATAGTGCCTGATTTGCTGCTTCTCCGGTCACCGCGGGCGCAATGTATTTAATGGCGCGGTTAGTAACGGCTAATTCGTTATTACGGCAATCCGTAACGTTTACGCAAGAGCCATTCGCACAGCAATAAGCTGCCCACGAGAATCAGAACGAAATAATTGTCCCACAGACTCCAGGTTTTTTGAAAGTCCGTATCGATATTGTGAAGATGGGTGGCAAGCTCATTTGCAAGTTTCTTGGCGCCCGAGAAGTTCGTGGCGCGGAATCCGGTCGTGGCCGCCATTTTTTGTAAAGCCGGAAGATCATTGCCGAGATTCAAACCCTCGCGTTCGAGTTGGCTCTGAACGCGCAGTTGGCGCGTTTCGCTCAATCCATTGAGTTGCGGATGATCGGCCGTAATCGTCAGGCGCCAAACGCCTTCGCTGAGATTGGTCAGAGGAGTATGCCAGACGCCTGAGGAATCAGCGATCCGGCTCAGGTCGTGGTGCTGTTCGGTCTCCGCTCGCGGTTCGCCTTTGTCGTTCAAGCGGACGCGGCGGAGTAAGGGCGGCGTCGATAGCGGCGTCCCGTCCTGTAGCAAGACCCTTGCGCGGACAGTCGCCGACTCGTCGGGTTGGATAATGCTGCGGTCAAGCGAGACTTGAAGACGGGGATCATTCCCGCGCAGGCGCATGCTCAATCCCCATCGCATCGCTTGTAGCCAGAAGGCTTGGTGGATGCGATCGCCTAAGCCGGTGCGCCAGCGCCAGCTCTCGTCCGTCCCCATGTAAAGAATACGTCCGGCCCCTTGGCGAGCAATGACAACGATCGGCACGCCCGCGGCCGCGTCGGTCTGCACAAGAACTGTCGAGCCGATCTTCGGCGTGATGTCCTGACGAATTCGTTGTATCGCCGGTAACGCTGGCCAAAGCTTGCGGTTGAGTGCGGGATTGTCGAGTATATGCGTAATCGTGCTCGTATCGCCTTGAGCGGTCAATCGTAGTCGAGCGGGCACAGTATCGATGCGCAGAGACGATTTGGCCGGATGACGAATCGTGACCGGAAGAACGTCGGTCAACGGCCCCAGGCTGTAATCGTGCGGCATGCCGCGTGCCCCCGAAAGGATGATGAGGAAACCGCCGCGTTGCGAGACAAAATCGACGATACGTTGCTGCGCGTCGGGGGGAAGCTCCTGGGGGGTCAGATCCCCGAGGATCAGTGCGTCGAAGGCGTCGAAATCGGATTGCTTTTCAGGCAGAATACTGGCGTCTCCGCGGGATAAGCGTATGGAGCCGAAGCGACGAATCAGCTTGACCCGGCGGTCGCGTTCGAGCAGATTCATCAGATATCGACTTTCCCAACGCGGATGCGCATCGAGTAAAAGGACGCGGAGCGGGTCTTCGCTGACGTCGACCATGAATTGCGCTTGGTTGTTGTCGAGACTGGCCTCGCGCTCCGCCGCTTGTCGGAACGATCCTCGGACAACCTCACTCGCGCTCCATGGATCCAGGTACATACCGGGGATCGGGCGTTCTACAACGCCATCAGGGCGTTGCCATCCGACCGCGACATGATCGCCACCGGTTCCCTCTTTATGTAAAACCTCCACATAGTAACGGTTATGCGCGCGTAATTGCACGGGCTCGGATGTCTGTGACGGGTACTTATCCCATTCGCCGGGATTGGTCCATTGGCGAACGCCGGAAATCAGTGTCATATTCTCGGGATGGTGATCACTGCTGAGCCAGAGTTCTGAGTTGTCATCCGAGGCGATGGAGAAGATATAACTGCCGCTGTAGGGGGGGGCGATCCAGCCGCGTAGTCGTTGGCCATACATGTCGCCGGTATGGAATTCGGTCTGGAATGTAGCGGTCAGGCCGGTTGTGGTTGGCATCTCTGGAAAGGCAGGGGACCGGTGCAGGTCTTCGACCGATGTTCCTTCGATCTCTGTCCATACTTCGCGGAGAAGCCCGGAATTCTGCCGATCGTCATTTATCACTTCCTGCTGCTCAAGAAGGACCTGGAATTGCAGCACGCCGCTCTTCTTGGCCGGAAACTCGAAACGCTCGTTGATCCATTCGCCCGTTGCGCGAACCTCGCGTTTCGCGATTTCTTTCCCCTGATGTGTAAGCACGAGATGCCATCTCTCCCGATCGAAGCCGGTAATTCTGTAGGGAACGTTCAGACGGATCGTTTCTCCACGAAATATCTCAGTAGCTCCGGTAATCTTGCCGACAACGGCGTCACGCGGTGTTTCCGGGTCGCCAACGACGACGGCGCCGAGAAGAATTCCGCGTGAGTGTAAATTGCGCAGGACGGATGCGGGATCGATGCCCGTGGTTTGACGTCCATCAGAGAGCAATATAATTGCACCGAGGTGCACGGGAGTATCCAACCGCGCAAGCGCACTGAGCGGTGCAGCGAAATCGGTTAAGCCGGCGACGAATCTCGGACTCGTATCGGTATCGACCGGCAACGGCGTAAGTCCCTTATCCAGCGCGAGCACTCGCAACTCGGCGTGAGGGGCCAGCGACGGACGAATGACGGCCTGATACAAACGGAGTGAGCGCTCGAAGCGACTCATTTCGTCCAGGGTTGCCAGGCCCTTCGCGATCGGACTATCCTCGTCGACACCGGTCACCAGGGCCGCATCGATAGTCCGCTGGGTTCGGAGACAGGATTTGCGCAGATCCTGGATTTGCGCCAACTGCGTTCGCCAGCGCTGTAACAGAATCTTTGGAAAAAAGAGGGGGGGTGTGCCGGGGCGCTTGGGCGAGCGCAGGCATTCGATCGACTGGGAGATCAGGTTCGAAAGTTCGTCAAGTGGAGATGCGATATTGCCGTGAATGGCCAATCGGGACGCGAAAGAACGAAGCTCTTCGGCGTATTGTTCGGCGTCGCGGAGAAATTCGTTCGCATCATCAGGCAACGAAGCACTACCGGCCTGAGCCGAGTTCAAATGCTTTACCATCCTCAACCCCCATGTGGAGATTTTTTCAAGAAGAGCATCGGTCTCCATGCAGGCACTATTGCGCATGTGAGGCGGCACCAGACCCGATTCAACCGCTTCATTGAGACGGTCGAATGCGTTCATGGTTCGGTCATGCACTGCCATTGATGCAGAAGTATCGACAAGTACGACTACCGTCGGTTGCGTACTGTAGGTTGATACATAAGTTAGGGTTGGTTCGAGAAGCAGCAGCACCAGTATTGCGCCGGTGATACTGCGTCCCCACGCGACGGCTTTCGCAGGCCACCGTGGCATCTGCACAAGTTCTGGCTTGACGAGGAAACGCAGAAGAAGAAACGTCGCCAAAGCGATTGGCAGCACGATCCAAGACGGAACAATGCCGACGAGTTCAAGAACCCATGTGTTGCTTTCCGTGCCGGCGGCTTCATGCATTCGTGGATTCCGCGGGAGCAATTGGCATGCGACCTTCCATGCGCGACATGCGTCGCGTCAGAACAGATTCAAAGAACAGAAACGCAATCGCGCCAGGTACGAAAAAATGCCAGAGCTCGACGACCTGGCGTCGGGAAGTAGACAACGCGGATGCGATCTTTCCGGGCGTACGCAAGACGGCCGCACTCATGTTGTCGGCAAAATCGTCGATTTCATCGGTGCGTAATGGCTTGAATCGGCATTCCGAAGCGGGAAGTGTCAGGGCATAGTAAACGGGATCGTTCTGGTCGGTGGGGATGAGATGATAAACCCCGGCGCGCAAAAGGGGCGGAGTCCGGTAAACAGAATGACCGCGCCATACGGTTTTCTCAAAGGAGATTGTCGTCTCGAGAGGCCCTGTTAGTTTTGGAGAGGAATCAAGGTGGGAGGCGATATAGACTACGCGTTCTCCGACACTGAGGTTGCGTATTGGGAATTGTGATGCGTTTAGATAGCCGATAAGGCCACGTATCAAGGGGACGAAAAACGGCTTGAGTGGCATATCAGACCATTGCAAATCGAGGCTGCCGGTGAAGAGCACGACGCGTCCTTGGCCGCGACGGCGTTCCACTAGTAACGGGTCGCCGTTGTCAAGGAGCAGTAAAGGAAGCAACTCGTCTGGATCGACTTGTTCGCTGTCGATCTTGTAGTATCGATAAACGTGCCCCGACGAGAGTGCATCATTAGCGCCCTGGTCAAATGCGGCAAAGGCCGGATGACCTTTGCTATAGTAAACTGGATGAAAAGGGGGTTCGCGAACGATGTATTGCTGCAACGGCGCCGGTAGGATTCCGTCGCCGCCACGTGCCCAGAAACGATTGGCCAAGGCCATATCCGTATTTGGTCCCAGCGTCACCAGTAGTCTTCCGCCGCTCGCGACGAAACGTTCGATTTTGCTTAACGCATGTTGGTCGAGTGCGGGGATGTCACCGAGAACGACAGCACGATAATCGTTCAGGGATTCATGGATCAACTCCGTCAATGGGATGCGTACGGGACGAAAAAGACTTCTTTGCTTGTCGAAGGGGTTCAGCGCGAGGCACAATAAGCCCAAACTGCCTTCGATGCCACGCCCATGATTACCCTCAACCAAAAGTACCGGAATATCGCTCTCGACCGTAACGCTTATGGATCGTCGATCATCGGCGGGGAGTAGATCTCGCGTACCTTCAAGGGCCACAGTAACACTGTGGGATCCGTTGGTTGCGAACGTATGGTCGAAAGTAACGGATATCGGGTAACCAGGACGAAGCACAGGTTGTCGTTCGCTCATAAGGCGGTTATTGACGAAGAAGTGGATCAGTAAACGCTTGGGCATGTCACCACCCGTATGCGTGATGTCTGCGACAATATTGACACGTCGCCCCGCGGGGACGAGGGTCCGGTCGATACGTAAGTCGCTGATCCCGGTATTGTGGATTCGGCGCGAATCGGCAGGCGCCAGAACAACCAGTTTGCGGGCATGAAGGGGACGGGGCGAGGCGGCGCTGTCGGGAGCAAAACGTTTGCGCAGCTCCGCCCAGCGTGTGTGATCGTCGAAGTGCCATCCTTCCGCCATGCCGTCGGTTAGAAGAACCAGTTCTTGTGCGGGATTGAGATGCTGGGAGAATTGTCGCAAGCCTGCTTCGAGGAGGGCGGGTACGTCGCTCTCGACCTCCGATGGTTTCAGTTTTTGCAGAATATCGCGAGCCGCGTCAAGATCGAAGAAAGGGTCGGCAGAAGGATGTGTGCATTGCGAGAGCGGTATAATACTGAGTTCATCGCCTTTTTGAAGAGTGTCGATATATGATAGCCCCAATTCTTTCATGGCGTCCATGGCGGTCTCGCCGCGTCCAGCCTTGGTGGAGAGGCTGTTGTCGATCAGCAAAACGCTGGCGACTCGACCGTGTCGGGCGATTGAACGGGCATCGTTTCCGGCGGAATCGAATGGAATCTGCGGTCGCATCAGCGCTAATGCCAGGAAGAGCAATACTGCCGCACGGGTAGCAAGTAGAAGCCATTGCTCGATGAAGAGGCGACGACGGCTGCGACGGAACATTTCGTGGAGAAAACGCATCGCACCCCAGCGGACCCGAATCATCCGACGACGGTAGGCGAAATGGATAATAATGGGGGTGGCGGCCACAAATACTCCGCCAGCCAGGATCGGATTGAGAAAGAATTGTGAAAGCCAGGGAATCATGACCGTTTGCTCAACTCGCCCCCGTGAGGTGTTGATAGTGAGTGGACCAGCGCCAGGGCTAGATCGTCTGCGGTACAGCAAGACGAGAAGGAGACGCCGATGGCATGGCATGCGGCCGCCAGCCGACGCCGGTGCTCCGCATATGCCTCTTGGTAGACATGGCGCGCGCGATCACCGTCCACTTGAAGGCGCGGTTCTGTCTCCAAGCCGTGGAACTCGTGCATGCCGGCGAAGGGGAAGCTCTCTTCGCGGGGGTCGGCGATACAGAACAAACGTATATCCTGCTTGCGATGCTGCAGGTGTTGAAGCGCCATGGTGAGTTGACCGACATCGTCGTACGTATCCGAGATCAGAACGATAAGTCCGCGGCGATGTAGCCGTTCGGCCAGGGCATGCAAAACGTCGGCCAGCTTCGTCTCGCCGCCAGCTGGCGTCGCTTCGAGTTTTGCGAGCAGGTTCAGAAGATGCCCCATGGTCGAGCCGGTAGGGAAAAATTCTCGCACCTCGTGGTCAACCAGCGCCAGGCCGACGGCGTCGCCCTGGCGCAGCATCAAGAACGCCAACGAAGCGGCCAACAATCGCGCGTATTCGAGTTTGGAATACTTCATGTCCGGGCTGCGGTACGCCATCGACCCGGAGCAATCGACTACCAGGGTGGCGCGCAGACGGGTTTCTTCTTCGTAGACACGGATATTATAGCGATCGGTGCGAGCATAGACATCCCAGTCGAGATGACGCAGATCGTCGCCGACTTGATAAGGGCGATGACCGGCGAACTCGACAGAGAATCCTTTATGAAGCGATCGATGCTGTCCCTGGATAATGCTTTCGACCGCATGGCGCGCGGCGATACCGATCCGTCCGATACGTTGCAGGACTTCTCTGTGTACGTCATGATGCAGCGCCATGGGGGTGCTCCGCGGGAAAGCATCAGTCCTCGAAATGCTGCAGCAAGCGTACAATGATCCGGTCCGTGTCCAAGCCTTCTGCCTGGGCGGCGAAGTTGCAGATCGCGCGGTGCCGCAGAACCGGCAACGCCAGCGCGGTAACGTCGTCGCTGATGACGTGGAATCGACCGTGCAACAGTGCGCGTGCTTTGCTGCCGAGTATCAGCATCTGTCCCGCTCGAGGTCCGGCGCCCCATTGCAGCCACTTGGTGGCATCGGGCACCTCGAATATTCCCGGGCGTGTCGCGTGAACGAGATTGACTGCGTATTCGAAAACGTGATCGGCCACCGGTACCTGACGTACGAGATTCTGCAGTTGAATCAATTCCTGAGCACTGAAGAGACGTTTTAGCTGCATGGTCTGGGCGCCGGTGGTGCGTCGGAGGATCTCGATTTCCTCGTGTTTCTCAGGATAGCCTATCTTGACCATGAACATGAAGCGATCAAGTTGCGCTTCGGGTAACGAGTAAGTCCCTTCCTGCTCGATTGGATTCTGTGTCGCCAGGACGAAGAAGGGCTCGGGAAGATCGTACGTCCGTCCGCGAGCGGTGACGCAACGTTCCTGCATGGCTTCCAGCAGTGCGGCCTGGGTCTTAGGTGGCGTGCGATTGATTTCGTCGGCGAGGACGACGTTACTGAAGAGCGGACCGGGAAGAAATTCCATCTGCCGTCGACCGGTTTCCGGATCTTCCTGGATGATGTCGGTCCCGGTAATGTCGGAAGGCATCAGGTCCGGAGTGAACTGGATGCGGTTGAACGAAAGGTCTAGAACTTGGCCGAGTGTCTTGACCATAATCGTTTTGGCCAAGCCGGGTACTCCTTCCAACAGGCAATGGCCGCGACATAGAATCGCCAGAATCAGTTGCTCGAGCACGATCCGCTGGCCGACAATGACCTTTTGGATCTCCTGCATCAATTCGTCGCGGGCGCGGCCCAGACGGGCCACGAGTTCGGATACGTCTTCTTCTTCAGGGACGGTTTCTGATGCATGGACAAGTGAAAACGTCTCGTTGCATCTCCTGCACCGCGCGAGTTTCCCCCCATGTTCGCCAAGGGGGTGAATCACTCCGCAGTGCGGGCAGGTGGTACTCTTGTCGACCGAGGAAGAAAAGGGGCTGCCCATACCGTCTCCTGACAACCAAACGAATTGCATCCTTTCAACAACGGGCGGGAGAATTCATTGTGACCTGATAAACGGTTGGCACGAAGAAGTTTGCTGTTAATCCTTTTCACTTTTCGCAAAATATTGTATAATTGGTTGAGAATAATTGTCGTTGCAAGAACGCTGGAGAACGAATTTGCCCGACCAGCTGGACGAATGGCTCACAGCCGCTCGCGACGAAGAGGATAAAGAGGCGTTTTCGCGCGTTGTCGAGACTACGCATCATCTGATCCGCGCCACGGTTCTACGCGATACCGCCAATCCGGAACTTGCCGATGAGATCGCCCAAGAGGTTTTTGTCCGTGCATGGATTCGCAAGGACCAGTATCGCCCCGGGACTTCGCCACGTGCGTGGCTCATGGCCATCGCCCGTTCACAACTGGTCGATCATATGCGCCGACGGGATCGCGACCGACGCCATATGCGGGATCTTATTTGCCGGGAATTGATGCGTCACGCCGAGCAGATGAGCGCGTTCGATCAAGAGGTGCGCCAATGCAAGATTGACGCGCTGAATCACTGCCTCGGCCATGTCTCGTCCGAGCAGCGCGACCTGCTGGACTTAGTGCACAATCAAGGACTGTCCACCGCCGACGCTGCCGAGGTACTCGGAATCAAACCGGCAACCTGCCGTCAGCGGCTGTCACGCCTGCATCGCGCGCTGCGGCAGTGCGCCGAGGATCGTCTCCAGCAAACAGCGTGACGTGTTATGGACGAAGAACAGGCCCGCCCGGAAGACGAAATTTATCTCGATGTCGAACCGATTGAAACGGTCGAGATCGTTGAAGATGAATTTGCGGGCGAACATTCGACAAAGCATCGCTACGACGACTTGAACCTCGCATATTTGGCCACTGGCTTTGCCCAAGGCGAGCTCGATGACGAGGAGATGGGCGAGCTTTACCGGATGCTGTGTCTTCCCGATGGAGTTGGCGAAGAGGTGGCGCAGAAGGTATGGCGGCATTTGGGGATTGCCATGGATCTGCGTTGCTCTTTGAGCACGCGTTTTCAAGACACGCTGCGCCATTTCATCAAAACAGAAAGCGAATACGGAGCGTTGGGGCGTGACCGTTTCGTCGTCGAGACGATGCGCCAACTCGGTCTGGAACGCCCGCGCCTCTCCTACGTGCCGGTCCCGGCGAGCGATGGTGATCGGGGCGTCCCCCTCGGCCCCGTCTTGTTGGCGATTGCCGCGTTGCTGTTGCTCGTGGCTACGAGCATACTTGTCTTCATGCCACAGACGGAGGACGTTGTCGTCCGCGTCGCGGATGTCAACGGCATCGTCAAAAGCGAAGGGGTGCCGTTGACAAAGGGGATGGAACTCGAACGACGGACAATCCTTGTTGCAGAGGGCAGTCGGCTGAACCTCGAATGGCCTTTGGGGGCGCGCGTGATTGTGCGCGGACCAGCGTCACTGGTGCCGCAAGGGGAAGGTATGAGCTTGGTGCGTGGCAGAGCATGGGTCGATTCGACTAAATCGTTCGTGCTCGGATTACCCGATCAACGCGTCGAGGTCGCCGCCGCGATGGTCGCGGTCGAAAGCCGGGGGCATCAGAGCGTTCTGGCGGTAGAGCGAGGGCAGGCTCGTCTGCTGCGGGAGCCACATACAACTCCGCAGCAACTCGATGCCGGAATGGTGCGTATAGGAGAGCGGATCTTTGCCTGGGAAACGGAACCGACATTCAAGCAGGAAGCGTTGTTTGAACGGGAACAACTGGCTTTGAGTTTGACGGCCGGCGAAAAAGCCACGGTCTGGCATCTCCGCGCCGATGTTGCAATTGAACGTAATCACGACAGCCTCAGTCTGGTCTGGAAAAATGGCGAAACTATGGATCGGCGACGCTTGATGATCCGACAAAAACAAATCATTTTGTACGACAAGAACGACAAGGAGCTTCGTTCCTGGGTAATCCCAGGCGCACCTCGCCTGTCAAGAAAGTTGAGGCTCGACTGTTGGGCAGGCGTCACGGCTGTCGACTTCGACGGATTGGACGAACCGATTGTTTTGAATTCGTTTTCACGCCTTGAACGCTTGTTGCTCGCGGGTAACGCCAGCGTCGATAATATTCATTTCCACACCGGCCCCGCTCCTGATCCCGCGAGCGACCAGTAGCGATACGTTTGATGAATTGTGGCGTAGGCTCGCGATTTGGTAACACGAAACTCATTCGACAAGCACGATTTAACGGGCAATATGAGATGACAGCCCTGATGAAATGGTCTTGCCAACGTTTGGATAGAACGCCAAAGGATGCGAGATATGTCTGCCCTTCCGCAAAAGTTTATGACAGATTCGGCACAGCATCCGGAAACCGGGATTCTCAAGCGCAGCGAATTCAATGTAGCAGGGCAATCGCTTCTGGTCGTACGGCGACTGGGCAACCGGGCGCTGCGAATCTGGTTTCACATACAGAAGCCGGGCACTTATCTTTTGCACTGGGGACTGCAGGTACAGACGTTCGAGCCGTGGACTTGTCCGCCGAGAAATAGCTGGCCCGCAGGAACGGCGATCTTCGACGCGCAAGCCGTGCGTACGCCTTTCCAGGTCGACGAGAACGGGATGGGCGAGATCGAGATTCGCCTGGAGAAGCCGATCCAGTGGCGCGGCCTGGCTTTCGTCATCTTCGACAGTCACGCGGGCAAATGGCTCAAGAACGGTGCGGACGACTTTCTCCTGCCCATTCCGCGTGATCGCGGCGACGTACCCGATCCGGCCGCTGCGCTGCGGAACTGGTTTCCCGAGGATGCGTTTTGCCGCAAGGAATACAGCCTCGAAACCGGAGACGAACTGGCGCTTGTGATCTACAAGGAGGAAGACGAGGCTCGCATCCATATGGCCACCGACGCCGCCGGGCCGTTGCTCCTGCATTGGGGGCTGGCCGAACGCTTCCGGAACGAATGGAATCCAGCGCCGGAGCATCTATGGCCCGAAGGCACGCTGGCGTATGACGAGAAGGCCGTGCGTACGCTGCTGCAAGAGCGCGAGAAATTGCGCACGCTCGATCTGGTCATTCCGCGTCCGGCAGAGGGTACGGCGTGGCGGGGCGTCAATTTCGTCTTCTACCAGCCGGAGAACGACCGCTGGATCAAGCACGAGGGCAACAACATCTACCGCTCACTCTTCAAGCGCAAGGATCTCGACACGGAAGTGCTTGGTGACGCGGCGCTGAAAGATGCGGCCGACGAGATCGTCGCGGCCGAGGTGGGCAAGCGCTCCTGGACGCTGATGCACCGTTATAACCTCTGCCACGATCTGATGCAGAGCGTCGAGGACAATCCCGAGGCTTTGGCCCTATTATTCGTCTGGCTGCGCTACAGTGCCATCCGGCAGCTCGACTGGCAACGGCATTACAACACCAAGCCGAGTCTGCTGGCTCATGCGCAGGGTCGATTGAACCTGCAATTGGCCGGCATCTGGCGGCGTCATCCTGCGTGCCGACGTTGGGTGCGACTCATGCTCGGCGTCTGTGGGCGCGGTGGCGAAGGCCAGCAGGTGCGCGACGAGATCCTTCATGTCATGCACCGCAACGACCTGAAGGAATGCCGTGGTACGTTCATGGAAGAATGGCATCAGAAGCTGCACAACAATACTACGCCCGACGACGTCGTCATCTGCGAGGCGTATCTGGCTTTTCTGCGCAGTGAAGGCGATCTTAACACCTTCTACCGGACCTGCGAAGCCGGCGGCGTCACTCGCGAGCGTATGCAATCCTATGAGCGATCGATCCACACCGCCCCGGTCTTTTTCGGCGACAAAAAAGATAACCTGATTCGCGACTTCGAGCATTACCTGCGCATTCTCAAGGCAGTCCATTCCGGCGCCGACCTCGGCGTCGCTATCGACGCGGTGCGTGGTCGAGTGTCTTCGGCGTTGCGCGCCGAACTGGAGCGTCTGCCGCGGAAACGACAAGCCGACGCATCTGCCGTCGATATGCCGGAGCGGATCACTTCGATACGCGGAAAACTTGCTCTCGAACTCGCTCATACCGAAGACGAACCTCTCCTGCTGGAGATGTTGTTTCTCGATCTGGCCCTGGAGGAGCAATTCCGCGTCGCGATCGAACAGAAGGATCTCTCAAACCTCGACCGTGATCGACTGATCGACCTGGTGGCTCCGACGGTGGAGAATCTGGCGCTCACCCATCCGGAAGAGGCCTGGAATGTCGCCGGTCGGCACTGGAATAAGCTGGAGGCATGTGACCGGAGTGATTCGGGCTGGGCGCTTCAAGCCATGAGTGCAATCGAACGCTTCGGCGTCGTGATCCAGGCGCATGCCGACGATTTGTACCAGATCCTGCAGCCAGAGGCCGAATTTTTCGGACACGCCTTAATGGTCGAGAATTGGACCGTGCCCATCTTCAGCGAGGAGATCGTCCGCGGCGGATTGGCGTTCGTTCTCTCACAGGTGCTCAAACCGTTGGACCCGATTCTGCGCGAGGCCGCTGGATTAGGCGGTTGGCAGATCATCAGTCCGGTCCAGGCTTTCGGACGCGTGCGCATTGTCGACAGCCTTATCGATGTGCAGGAAGAACTCTTCGAAGAAGCCACGGTATTGGTGACCGAAAAGGTCGACGGAGACGAGGAGATCCCCACAGGCGTGACCGGAGTGATTACCACCGACAAGCCGGACTTGGTCTCGCACGTGGCCGTGCGCGCGCGCAATATCGGGGTTTTGATGGCCACGTGCTACGAAAGCGATCTATTCGATGAGGTTGGCGAACTGGCCGGAAGGACCGCGCGCTTCGCGGTTACGCCTAGCGGCGACGTGGAGTACGAAGAGGCGGAGATCACTGCCGAGTCGGGCGCCGATCTGTCTGCTTCGGAAAAGACGTTCCATCTCAAGCGCCGGGAATGTGACAGGCTGGCCGTTGTCGCGGCTGACTTCAACGACGAGATCGTCGGGGGCAAATCGAACAACCTGAATCGCTTGCGCGGCAATCTGCCCGACTGGATCCGGTTGCCGGCGTCCATGGCCCTTCCTTTCGGTGTCTGTGAAACGGTCATTCGGGATCCGCTCAATACCGAACAACGCGAGAAGATGACGGAGCTGGTGGAGAATACCGAAAAGGCACCGGGGGAGTATCTGCCTCAGGTGCGCGACCTGGTGCGACAATTGATCGCTCCGGACACGCTGAAGAACGAAATCCTGAAGGTTTGGGACGTTTCGGGCTTGCCGTCGCTGGAGTGGGAGAAGATCTGGCACGGCGTGAGGCGCGTCTGGGCGAGCAAGTGGAACGAACGGGCTTTTCTTTCGCGGCGCGCGCTCGGGATTCCGCATGCGGACTTGCAGATGGCGTGCCTGATCCAGCAGGTGGTCGAATCCGATTACGCCTATGTCCTGCATACGGCCAACCCGATCACCGGTGACCGCGGGGAGATCTTCGGCGAACTCGTCTTGGGCATGGGCGAAACGCTCGTCGGCAACTACCCCGGGCGCGCGCTGGGATTTCTTTGCCGCAAGGACGACCGAAGCATCCGGGTGCTCGGCTACCCCGGAAAGAGCGTCGGGCTTTACGGCAAGGGCGTCATCTTCCGCTCGGATTCGAACGGAGAGGATTTGGACGGATTCGCCGGCGCGGGACTGTATGATAGCTTCCTCGCCGACGAGGAGGATACGCGTATCCTCGATTACGCCGATGAGCCGCTTTTCTGGGACGAGGACTTCCGCACCGCGATGGTGCGCCGGATCGCCGAGATCGGCCGCGCCGTCGAGGACGCGTGCGGCTTTCCTCAGGATATCGAGGGGGCGCGCAGCGGTGAGGAGTATTACGTCGTCCAAACCCGTCCGCAGGTCGGATTGGAGGAGAATGCTTCCAGCCGGGAACAGACCGTCGCGGCCACGGGATGAACGACATGATCGACCGCATTGTGATCGGTAATCAGACCGCGTGGTCGGCCGGCGATCCGCTGGATCCTTTCCGCTATGCCGTCGATCGTGGCTTCGACGCGTTCGAATGGTTCTCCGATAAGAAAATCGACGAGTACGGCAACGCCCATGGCTTTTCTTTCGCCGACTTCGACATGGCGTTACGTACAAAACTGCGTGCGACCGCCGAGCGGATCGGTATGCGTTTTGCCGTTCATGCGCCGTGGCAGGCCAACCCGCTGCGTCCCGAGGGGCAGAGGCATCTGATCGAGAGCCTCGACTTTGCCCGGGACGTAGGCGCCGTGCTGACGAATCTGCACCTGTACATGGAAGAAGGATCCGAGCGCTATGTCGATTCCTTGCAATCGGTGATCCAGCATGCCGCGACGAGGGGTGTGCTCGTCTCTATCGAGAACACGCCCCTGACCACGCCGCAAGAATTCAACTTCGTTTTCGATCTCATCCGGCAGCGCGGAGCAGGCGATTGCGTCGGGATGTGCCTGGATATCGGCCATGCCAATGTCTGCGCTTCGACGCGAAATGACTTCATCCGCTATATCGACGAACTCGCGACGCATGTGCCCATTATCCATTGCCATGTCCACGAGAATTTCGGCGATTGCGATGCGCACATGACGCTCTTCACCGGTCCTGCGCGCGAAAACGACGCCGGTGTGCGTTTGTTTCTGGAGCGGATGAAGGCGCGCAACTACACCGGTGCGCTGATCCTGGAGCAATGGCCCGAGCCGCCGTCGCTGCTGGTCGAGGCGGATCGACGCTTGCGCGGGATGCTCGGTTTTCCCGAACCCGGAACGCGCGATGCGTCCGCGGCCGAGGTCGTTTCGGTCGCGTCGGAAGCGTTTGCCGATACACCGAGTGCGTCGTCTGTCGCTGTGCCCGCGTCGGTTTCCGCTGCGCAGACGCCGCTGATCGAGGCGATTGTCAAGACAAACGAGGAGCATCAGAGCTGGCGTGGTCGGCTGCAATGGGTGCGCCAGAAGTTAGCGGAAGCGCCGGAGCGCCTTAGCCAGAATGAATTGGCGGCGCTGGTGGCGTACGCGCGTTTCCTCTCCACGGGCGAGGTGCGCTGCCGGGAGGACGGCGGGCATTATCGGCCTTGCCATCATGCCGAGGAGGCGCGCCAAATTGAACAGGCGCTGAGTACGATCGAGACCGAAGAGAACGCTTGGCTGGTGCGCAAGATCTATCCATGCTTGCCCTCGCATGACGATGCCTTTCGCCGGGCCGAACCGCTGACTCGGATCCGCGACATTGCCCACCGCAACGATATCCCGCACGAGATGAAGCAGGAGATCAAGCATAGCCTGCAGAACAAGCTTCACCGCTGTGCCGGGCCGGAGGATCTGGTTACCTCGGCAAAACTGCTCGAACGGATCACCGCGCCGGGCGTGGAGTACAGCCGCGAATTTGTCGAGGAATTCAAGATCTTTCACGAGGAATTGCGCGAGTTTTTCAATGCCGCCGGGCTGGAGGCCAGGCTGAACGCCTTGGCCGGACATGTCGACGGCACCATCAGGCGGCAGATTGCGGATTTTGTCGCGCAGAAGCAGCAATGCAACGGTCAGCCTGACGTTCTGCTGAAGAGCTTGACCGACCTGCGAGAACGCATGGCCACGGAAACGGGAATGCAAGCGTTCTCGGAAGCTAACGGCGAGGCTCTGCGCCAGCAACTGCGCATGACCGACATCGCGATGGAGGATTACGCGTTCTCGCTCTTGAGCGAAGCGGCGAATCGACTGGGCGAGAGCGAAAACGACTGGCCGCGCCTGTTCGACATGTTTCTGGCTGCGCTAAAGCACGTTCGCCGCAGTCGCATCGAGAGCGACGAATGTGAGGCCCTGCTGGTGGATCTCGACGCTTGGCGCAACGGCTTCATTCCTTCGGAAAAGCCGCAAATGCTGCGGTTGAAGGCCGTGCTCGAGCGCATGCGGCGCGTCGCTGAAGGCTATGCCGATCGCGTGGCCAACGTATTGCAGCCGCCGGTAGCGACGCTCGGACGCAAACTCCGCGTAGCGGAACATGCCATTGGCGTCTTCTGCGAAGCCGATATCCGCGCAAATGTCGTTTTCCAGTTGTCGAAACTTGTCGAGCACGGACTGAAGGTGATTCGCCGCCGCCTCGACCTGCCTCCCTGGGAGGTGGTGGTTCCCGGTGAAGGCGACGGCGAGTTGGTGCGAATGGATGCCTTGGAGAAAGCCGAAAACTGTAAGGCCCCTTGCGTTGCTTTGTTGGAGAGAGCGGAGGGTAACGAGGAGATCCCCACCGCGGTCCGCGGCATTATCCTGGCGCATGCGATTCCTCATCTTTCTCATCTCGGCGTACGCGCGCGGCAGGCCGGCGTCCCCTTCGCCGCGTGTGATGATCCGGCACATTTCGAGTCACTCTGCGGGTTGCTCGGGAAAGGCGTGAGATTTCGCCTCCGCCCCGAAACGCTGGCCTTGGAGGAAGGTACGTTTTCTTCCCGCGGCTCCTCCTCGTCGATTCATGCGGTCATGATTCCACGGGCGAAGGCGGCCTCCGCGGTTACGATTGTTACTCTCGACGCGGTGGAAGCAAGCACCTGCGGCGCCAAATCGGCGGGAGCCCGGGTGTTGTGCGACTTGGCCGAACGCTCGCAAGGTTTGTTTCGAGCGCCGGATGCTTTGGTGATCCCCTTTGGCGTGATGGAACTGCTTCTGGCGGAGGCGCCTGATACGAAAAGGGAATATGCCCGGCTTGTCGCGACGGTCGAAAACGCGTCGCTTGCGGAACTCCGAGATCCGCTCACCGCATTGCAGGTCTTGCTCGCAGGTTTGTCGGTTCCGGAAGCCATTGTAGCCGCGGTCGAGCAGCACTTCGGCAGCGATAGTCTCCTGGCCGTCCGCTCCAGCGCCAACGGGGAGGACCTGGAGGCCATGGCCGGGGCGGGACTGTATGAATCTGTCGTGGGCGTGAAGCCGAACGAGGTCGCCGCCGCTATCGCGCGGGTTTGGGCATCGCTCTGGACGCGTCGTGCGACCATTAGTCGTCGCCAAGCCGGTATTCCGCAGGATGCCATTTGCATGGCTGTATTGATCCAGGAGATGATCGACGCGAATATCTCCTTCATCATGCACACGACCGACCATATCAGCGGGCACAACGACCGGGCCAGTGTGGAACTCGCCGCCGGGTTGGGCGAAGTCCTCGCCTCCGCCTCGCTGCCGGGTGCGCCTTATCGCCTGGAGTGCGAGCGCGCGACAGGACAGGCGACAATCCGGTCATTCGCGAATTTTTCCTTTGCACTGCGCCACGGCGAACGGGGCAACCTCCGGCGCGAGCGATTGCGGTACGCCGAAGTACCGCTAACGGCAGACCTGTCTGTCTACCCGGCGCTGGGGAAGCGGCTTGCCACCATCGCCGAATTCATGGAGAATGAACTGCAGGGACCGCAAGACATCGAGGGCGTCCTTGTCGGCGAAGAGATCTATCTCGTCCAGACGCGGGCACAGCAGGGATTGACCAGCGAGTGAGCAGTGATAAGGATCCGCCATGACGACATCTTCGATGGATCCCTGTTGCCTGGCCATGTTCACTCAACAAGAGATTGAGGGTGACGAGGCGCTGCTAAGACTGATGCAATCCCGCTTCGAAGACGCGGGATTGGGCGCGGAATTCTACCCGGGCGACGTGGAGCATCTGGCACGTCTCCTTGAGTACCAGCCGCAAGGGCTGCCCTGTACGGCGCATCTGCCGCGGCATATCAATATTCTCTCGCCGGAGGGAAGAGAAGCGATCATGGCGTTTGCGCGTGTTGGCGCCAATCGCATTTACGGTATGGTGGCGCACGATCAGCCGGCCTTCGCCGACAATCTCGACCATGCCGTCGATGCGTTCGGACAGATTAACGGCGAACTGGCGCGTATCGACGACTGCCCTTATCTCTTCGTCGAATATGCCGTCGGACTCTCGCCTGCAGTGTTCTCCCGCGTGTTCGAGCTGTCGCGAGACCTGCGCTACGTTTTGCCCTGCGTCGACGTTGGTCATGTCGGCATCCGCGTCTGTCAACTCGTTCACGCCAACCGGACCGACGGCGCCGAGATCTGCGCACTCTCGCCGACAACCGAGGGGTTTCCGGAGATGCTGCAGGCAGTGCAGCATGACGTCGCCGAAGCTTTGCCGGCGGTGCTGGCGTTGATCGGTCGTCTCGGAGCGATGAGGCGTCCGCTGCATCTGCATCTCCACGACGGTCACCCGCTCTCCACGCTCAGTCCCTACGGCGTTTGCGACCATCTCTCATTCGATCAGGAGATTCGTCTTCCCTTTGCATGGGGGGGGCGGAAACTTATGCAGGGGATGTTCGGTTTGGCCGGATTGCGTGCTATTGTCGCCAAGGCGATGTCTTTGATCCCACCCGAGCACATGTCCTTCATGCTCGAGATCCATCCGCAAGCCGGTCGGCTTCCACTCGGTGCCGCCGTGGATCGCTTTGCCCATTGGGCGGACGTGTCAAACGCTGAACGCATGGCCTTCTGGCAGGACGTGTTGCGCCGAAACGCGCTCTTTCTCCGCGACGCCATCGCCTCCGCCTGACCATTGCGGAAATGCGGCCACCCTCTTGCCTAAAATCCGGTGCTTGGCTATGCTGTTCTCGTGCGAAAGGGACCGGAATGCGCATCTGCATGGTCGGCACGCGTGGCCATACAAATTACATCTTCGAGGGGATGGAGCAATTCCCCGACGCCCACCTTTCCGGACTGTGCAACGGCGGCACAGGCGAAGGGTTGGGGTGGGTGCTGGATATCTGCGAAGAGCGTGGTGATCATCCGAAGGTGTATGACAGTTACCGCAACATGCTAGACGTGGAGGAGCCGGAGGTATTGGCCGTCTGCGGTCCGTTCGAGAAGCATGCTGCGATTTGCATCGAGGCGTTCCAGCGCGGCATCCATGTCTTTGCCGAAAAGCCGGTCGCGGCAACGATGGAAGATCTGGAAAAGATGGAGACCGCTTTCCGTGCGGCGAAGGTCCACCTGGGCGCAATGATGAACCTGCGGTATGCCCCTGCTTTCTATACGGCGTGGAAACTCGTCCGGCAGGGCGCCATCGGCAACGTTCGCCTGGTTTATGCTCAGAAATCCTACAAACTCGGCGTTCGGCCGTTGTTCTATTACAAGCGCGAAACTTCGACCGGGTTGATCCCGTGGGTCGGTAGCCACGCGGTCGACTTGATTCGCTATTACACCGAATGCGATTTCCGCTCCGTGCACGCGTATCATTCGGCACGCCACAATGAGAGCCACGGCGATCTGGAAGTTTCCGCGGCATGCACGTTTCAACTTGAGAGCGAGATTATCGGCATCGTCAGTCTGGACTATTTCCGCCCCGATAACGCCCCGACGCACGGCGACGACCGTGCCCGCATCGTGGGAACCAGTGGAGTCATCGAAGTCTGGCATGGCGATGTATTATTGATCAATGACGAGACGAACGGCGAGAAACTGATCCCGCCCGCGTGCGAGCGGCATGTATTCGCAGATTTTCTCGGACAGGTCTGCGGCAAGGGGAGGAGTCTCCTGTCGCCGGCGGAGATTTTCGAAGTTACTCGCGCGTGTTTACTGGCGCGGGATTCGGCGGACCGTGGCGGAGAATTGATCGCTGTCCCCTGATGTGATATGGCCGAAGGATGGTTCCATGGAAAAAACAGTCGATGTGGTTCTCGTGGGTCTGCGCAATTACGGCACGTTTTATCGCAAAGCTTTGTATGAAGAAGGCCAGCAGCGAGGACTCCGCTTCGTCGCCGGAGTTGACCCGGCTATCGAGAATCCGGATCTTGACGATTGGGACGCATTGCGCAGGGATGGCGTCGAACTTTATGCGAACATCGATACGTTCTTCGCCTCGGAGCGTGCCGCCCTCGCGATATTGAGTTCGCCAATCCATCTCCATGCCGACCAAGCCTGTGCCTTCATCGAGCGCGGGATCCCCGTACTCTGTGAGAAGCCGGTTGCCGCCACCGTGCAGGAAGCGTTGCGTATGAAAGAAGCGGATGCGAGCAGCACCGCTTTTATCGCCATCGGTTATCAATGGTCCTATGCCAACTCGATCCAGTCGCTGAAAGCGGATGTGGGTGCCGGGCGCTTCGGTAAGCCGTTGCGCATGCGCACTC
This sequence comes from uncultured Planctomycetaceae bacterium, assembly GCA_964457365.1. Lineage (GTDB taxonomy): Bacteria > Planctomycetota > SZUA-567 > SZUA-567 > SZUA-567 > CAYWFP01. The sequence continues at coordinate 10,167 of CAYWFP010000012.1, read as the reverse complement.
TCGTTCTCTGGCCGCGCAACCGCGATTACTACGCCAGGAACAATTGGGCCGGTCGCGTCAAGGACGACGCCGGTCGTTGGGTGCTTGACAGTCCGATCAACAACGCCACGGCACACTACCTGCACAACTGTTTCTACCTGCTCGGCGCGCAACGTGAAACCAGTGCGCCTGCGCGTTGCGTCACCGCCGAGTTATACTGCGCTAATCCGATTGAAAACTTCGACACCGCGGCTCTGCGTTGCATAACCGAGGACGGTGTGAAGATTCTCTTCTATGCCACGCACGCGGTCGAGCCGTACCTGGGGCCGATCGCATGCTATGAATTCGAAGGCGCCACGGTATTCTATGAAGCGAGACCACAGGGACAGTTCGTTGCTCATTTTCACGACGGTCCCGTGGTCCGTTATGGCTCGCCCGAAAGCGAGAGCCGCCAGAAATTATGGGACGCAGCCGATGCGGTTCGGGATATCGCAAGGGTGGCATGTCCTGTCGAGGCTGCGTTGCCGCATTTGATCTGCGTCAATGGCGCCCAGGAATCGATGCCGGAGATTCGGAAGATTCCCTCTTCGTGTCTGCTAGAACTCGGCGAAGGCGGCAATACCGTAACGGCCATCAAGGGCATTGCTCCGCTCATGATCCAATGCTTCGGTCAGGGGATTCTCCCGTCCGAGCACGGGGGGGAGTCATGGACCGCTGCTGGCGAAACAGTCGATCTGGAAGCGTATCGGCGTTACCCCCGATGATTTTGCCGTACTTGCGCGGAGCCGGTTTTCCGGATACGATCTCGCGTTACCCAGGGTCTGGGGTTATATGCAGGAGTTGCCGGTCATGGTGAAATGGCGATCCTTCCTGGCGTCGATCGTCGTCTTCGCTTTGGTCAGCGGCGCTGGCGTTGCGTTGGTCCATTGGCTCGGGGCTCGGCATCAGGTTGAACGGCGTGAACATGTCGCTCGTATTGCCGAGGCCACTCTGATCAATCTGCAGGCTCATGTAGAACGCGGCGAGGACATTGCTCCACGCGCTACGGGTCTTACGCATCTTACTGAAAGCGGTTACGATTACCGACTCGATCTGGTCGACCCCATGTCCGGACAACGCCGGATTCTTCGCCAGAGCAAATCCGTTCTTTCGGATCCGCCGGTGCGGGAAGCCATCAAAACCGCGCAGGGCGAATTGCAGCTTTCGCTCGCGCCTGCGGATGGCTGGCGCCGAAGCTGGCACTATTATATCGAACTGATTTTCGCTTTGGGGTTCGCCGCTGGACTTGCCTGCTTGGCGTATCTTCTGCTGCTGCCATCCGAGACGCAACAGGGCCGTATCGAAGGCTTGGCGGATGCCAATCGTAAGCTGGAAGAACAGACCGCGCAGCTCGCCGCGGAGGAGGAGAAGGTCCAACAAGCCTATGCCGCTCTCGACCAGGTATTCCGCACCACCGGCGATGGGATGCGCGTCATTGACGTGGATTTCAATGTCATTCGAACGAATGATGCATTCGACCGTCTCTGTGGAAGCACGGGCAGCGGTAAACAATGTCATGAAATGGGGCAATACGAATTCTGCGACACTGAGCGTTGCGTGCTCAAGCGTATTCAGGCCGGGGAAGAGCGTATCGAGGAGGATGTTGTTCTCAGAGGTGCTGACGGAACAGCGGTTCATTGCATCATGACGGCGACCCCATTGCGCGGTCCGGAAGGTGAGCTCGTCGGCGTTGTGCAGAATTTCAAGGATATCACCGAGCGCCAACAGACCCAAGCCGCTATTATGAACCAGATCGAATTTCTCGATGCGCTGCTCGATTCAATCCCCAGTCCCGTCTTCTATAAAGATGCCGATGGCCGTTACCTTGGGTGTAACCGGGCGTTCGAGGAGTTTATCGGGCGCAGTGCCGAAGAGATTCGCGGCAAGACGGTCTATGAAGTATCCGCGTCTGAAAACGCCAAGATCTACCACGAAAAAGACATGGATCTGTTGGCCAACCCCGGACAACAAAATTACGAGTGGTGCGTCCGAAATGCCGCCGGCGAGGATCGCGAAGTCCTTTTCAGCAAGGCGACATTCACGGACGCCGGCGGTGAATTGGCCGGTTTGATCGGTGTCTTCGTCGACATTTCCGAACGCAAGGAACACGAGACCCAATTGCAGCTTTTCCGGCATGCGATCAACGCCAGCGCCGATGCGATGTTCCTCATTGACCGCAAGTCCATGCTGTTCGTCGACGTAAACGATGCCGCCTGCCAGAGCCTCGGTTACGAACGGGAGGCACTGCTGGCGATCGGTCCGGAAACAATCAAGCCGGAGTATTCGCGGGAAACCTTGGAAGACTATTTCGATAAGGTACTTTCCGGCGAAATCGAAACGGGCATGATCGAGACAGTGCATCAGCGGCGGGACGGGAGCGAGGTGCCCGTTCAGATCACCCTGCGACCGGTCAAACTGCCGAATCGGGAAATGGTGATCGCCGTTGCGCGCGATGTCAACGAATGGCGTGAGGCGCAGCAGGCGCTACGGGACTCGGAAGAGAAGTATCGCGTTCTCTTTGAAAGTATCGGTGATGCGATATTCGTTCATGATATGGAGGGCAACTTCTTTGATGTCAATGACGTCGCTTGTGAGCGTCTTGGCTATCCGCGTGAACGCCTCTTGAATATGAACGTGCGGGAAATCGACAAGCCGAAACAAGAACACAATTTCGATCACGGCATCAAGGTATTGAAGGAGAATCGGGGACTTTTCTTCGAAACGATTCACATGGCCGGAGACGGAAGGGAGATCCCCACCGAGATCTGTGCTTGTTTAGTCGACGGGCCGGAAGAAACCTGGGTGCTGAGTGTCGCGCGTGATATCTCTGATCGCCGAAATGCGGAAACCGAACTAGCCGCGGCCAAGCAGACTGCAGAGGCTGCTGCCGAAGAACTCAGGAAAACGCTGGAAAAATCTGAAGAGTTGCGTATTCGGGCCGAACGTCTTGCTGGCGAAGCGGAGGTGGCCAATCGCGCAAAGAGCGAGTTCCTCGCGAATATGTCACACGAGATACGCACGCCTATGAATGGTGTTGTCGGCATGGCGGAGCTATTGATCGAATCGGATCTGGGCGACGAGCAACGCGATTACGCTCGCGTAATCCTTCAGTCTGCACGGGCGCTCCTGGCGGTGATCAATGACGTTCTCGATTTCAGCAAGATCGAGTCGGGGAAAATGGCGCTGATGCCTGCGCCGATCGATTTGCAGGCGTTAGTAGAGGAGGTGGCGCAACTGCTGGCGATGACTGCCGCGGAAAAAGGCCTTGAACTGGTTGTCCGCTATGCACCGAGCATGCCCAGATTCTTCGTCGCTGACGGCACTCGCGTGCGCCAAGTAATGATTAATCTGATCAGTAACGCTGTCAAATTCACCCATGAGGGCTATGTCCTCGTCGACGTGATCGCCCAAGGGCGGACGGAAACGGAGGCAACGATCCACGCAAGGGTGGAGGACACCGGCATCGGCGTACCGGTGAACCTTCAGCAACAAATTTTCGAAAAGTTTACGCAGGGAGATTCGTCGACGCTTCGGCGTTTCGAAGGGACCGGTCTCGGCCTTGCCATCAGCCAGCAATTGATCCAGATGATGGGCGGGACGATCGGATTCGAGAGCGAAGTGGATATCGGTTCGACTTTTTTCTTTACCGTGACGCTGCCCCTGGCGGAACCGGATGAATCGTCGCCAGCGCCGGCAAGTCTTTCCGACGTGCGTGTGCTGGTCGTGGACGACAGCTCCATTAACCGGCATGTGCTTACCGAGCAGTTGACGAGTTGCCGCATCGACAACGACGAGGCCGAGACCCCCGAAAACGCGCTGCGTCTGTTGCGCAAAGCGGCGAAGAAAGGCGCCCCTTACGATATCGTGGCGCTTGATTACCAAATGCCGTCGATGGACGGTGAAGCATTGGCGCAGGCGATCACGGAAAGTGGTGATATCCCGCGCCCCGCGATGGTTCTATTGTCTTCCGCGGGACGGCATCTTGAACCCCATCGGCTCATTGATGCGGGTATCCTCGCGAGCATCACCAAGCCAGTGCGCATCTCGCAGTTCTTGCAAACTCTTCAGAAGATATGGTCGGCATACAAGGTGGGGCAGGACGCGGCGACAATCTTTACACGTGTCGTCGCTCAGGACGATGCGGCCACCGCACTTACACGGTTTCATGCGCGAATCCTACTGGTCGAGGACAATCCGGTTAACCAGAAAGTCGCATCTGCGCTACTCGACAATTTCGGTTGTGCCGTCGACATCGCCAGCGATGGGCGACAAGCCGTGGAGATGATGGGGCTGAACGATTACGATATCGTCTTCATGGACTGCCAGATGCCGAAGATGGACGGCTATGAAGCTACTCGTCGCGTACGGGAAAACGAAGAAGGGGGCAAGCGGGTTCCGATCGTTGCCATGACCGCGCACGCAATGGAAGGGGACCAAGAGCGTTGCTTGGCCGCCGGAATGGACCATTATCTCACGAAACCCGTAAGCCGAGCCGCGGTTCGTGAAACGTTGTATCGCTATTGTGCGGATACGGCCGAGGTGGAGAGCGTTGCCGTGAAGAAGGTGATGCTCGCTTTGGGGGATGAAGAGAATGTAGATGTCTTTGACCGGGCGATCCGTGCCATACTGCCTGGCGCAAAGATTCGTGTCGCCGATCATGGGCTCGAGGTGTGCCTTGTCATGGGGGGCTTTCGGCCCGATCTGCTTGTCATTGATGTAGAGAAACCTGAAATGGCCGCGTCCGTAGTTCTTCGGGCGCTGAGTCGGTTTCCTCGATGCGCAAGCATGCGGTGGGTACTTGTCGCCGGGACGGAACGGGAGAACGCGAGTTTAAGCAGGTTCAATCCCGACGCGGTTATAACTTGCCCCCTAGACTCCGATGTCGTCCAGGAAGAACTGGATCGCATTATGCATCTTTCGCGTCAGATTATAAGCGAACGCACGGCGATTCCTGAGACAACCGATACGGAGGTCGCAGCTTTCTCAAAGGCTATCAACTCAACTATTCCGGTCGAGCCGATACCGGCGTTTACGCAAGAGACGTCTATCCCTGAGCACGCCGAGACGACTGAAGATATGCCAGCAGCCATTCCGGCTCGGGACGAGGACGTATCTTCGGGTACAATTTCCGAGACCGAGTCGCTTCCGGCGCCCGAGCCACCGGTCGGGCCGACCGAAGATGAACTGGCCGCCGCACTGGATGCTTCACAGTTGCTCAGTGTCACCGGCGGCGATATCACGATTATCCGCAAAGTAATCGAAGCCTTCGCCACCGACCTTCCCAATCGGATTGATGAACTGATGCGTTCTTTGGCGGCGGATAATCTGGACGAGGCGCGGCGCAAGGCGCATCAGATCAAGGGCGCGGCGGCTAATGTTGGCGGCGTGGAATTGGGACGGCTCGCGCTGGAGATCGAACAGGCGGCCGACCGTGGCGAAGACGGGTTATGCCGCGACAAGGCCGGGGAACTCGAAACCGAATTCGAAAAGTTAAAGTTGGCGCTCGATCGTTATCCCTGGTGACCCTGTGATTTGATGCGTGTTTCCTGGGAGGAAGGAATCTCCGTATTGGTCTCGAACAACCTGGCTAAGTAGAGAATCGCGATCACGGTGGGAGCGAAATTGAAGTAGGCGACATAACGCGGCATATAGGGTGAGGCCGCTGCGCAGGCGAGTTGATAGAGTAAAAAAAATCCGATTCCGCTTGCCAGCAGCATTGTCGTATCCCATTTCACCTGGCGTCGAATCAAATGCATGAGCCATGTCGTCAGTGCCAGCAGCATAAGCGCATTGCTGATGTAGACAATCGGTTCGCGGCCTTCTCCTTCCAGACTTACGAAAAACGGCGCTGTAAGGTTTTCTGCGAAGATAGTCAGAGTTAATTTCATATTGTCCCACGGATTCGACCAGAACGCCAGCCGGCTCGCTTCGCCCGCGAGCGTCGCGATTGTTCCCGTTGAGGCGGGCTTTCCCCGTTCGCCCAGGAATCCATGGAGTGAATTACGTACCGCGCCTTTGTGCAAGGGAACGGCCGTCAATCCCGCATGAACGTAATCCGGGTCGGGGGTGTGGTTTGCGTGCGCTTTGCGCACGGTGGTGAAGAGCAGGCGCATCGCCTTGGGGTGCTTGCCCCAGTCTTCGATACGGTCGGGACGAGCGAGCGGGATCGTACGCCCGGCGAGGTGGATGTTGCCTCGAGCGGAGAAGCCGTATACGCCGTTAACTGCGGCATTATAGGCCAGCCAGCCCCCCAGTGGAATACTCAGTAGCGCGAGGCCAAGAAGAAACAGCCTGATACGTCGGTGCCTAAGAAGCTGAATCGCCAGCACGACGCCGGTTATCATCACCAGCGGGAGCAGATTTTCGCGAACCGTCACGGCCACGCCCGCGCTCGCGGCAAATACGAGCCACCCGCTCTTGCGTGAAGGATTGCCGAATGCCAGCGCCACGCCGGTGAGCCAGTACACGACCAGGACGCGCGCCAGACCCTCGCTGAGGGCGGAGCGGAGAATAAGATGGTTCCAATGGTCAAGCGTGAACGGCAAAAGGCTTATTAACGCGGGTAGATTGCCGTATTTATGACGTACGGCGAGCGCGAGCAGGAAGATGGCCTGCAGGTACAGAACCGTAATCAAGTTGACTGAACGTTTCGCCAGTTTAAAGTCCTCATCGGGGTGCGAGATAAACTTGGCCAGAAATGCGTTGAAAAGCTGATAGCCAGGAGCGCGCATCGGATCGAGTTCGAAGATACCGGAACGGCGGAAAGTATAAGCTGCGGTGAAGTAATTGATCGAGTCGGCTTTGTCGGGTTGCACCGGGCACCGGAGCAAATCGAAAAGCACCAGTGAGAGGATGATGAGCAGCGCCCACATGAAGAGCGGCGTCGAGCGGTTGAGTGCCTGCAGGTGCGTGCCGGAAAGCGTCACTTGCGGCCCATACTCAAGAGGCTGACGAAGAAGCCGCCCAAGGCGTTCTGGAAACCCAAAGCGCAGAGCGTTACGCCTGGAACCACCAGGCGCATCGTGCGGGCGTAGTCCAGATTGCCGTAATCGACCGCGGCCCATTGCCGAACGGCCAGGACGAGTAGAACAAGGCCGAAGAGAAAAATGGCCGCGCTGAACATCAATCCCCGCTCCAGCGTAGCATGCCGAAAGAATGCGACCAGTCTCGAATCGGGCGGCATTAACTTCTCCTCGATGCCGAAAACTTTGCTCATTACGGCGAACTGAACCGCTTGATACCCCATCAGCAGCGCCAGGCTTGCGCAAAGCAGGGTGTGAGCGTCAAGCGTCGCACCGAAGACGCGCACGCTAGGCAAGGCGAGTGCGTAACCGATCATGCCCAGGAGAATAAGCACCAGTCCCGGCAACAGGAAGAGGCAGCGCGGGCTGTACATGAGGATGAAACGCAACGTTCGCCAGCCATCGCGGAAAGTCTTCAAGTGCGGTGCGTGCGCCTTGCGTCCGTCGGGATGTAGCGTGATCGGCACCTCGGCAATCTTCGCGCCGAAGAGCGTGCTCTTGATGATGTTTTCGATAGCGAATTCCATGCCGGTACAGCGTTGTTCGAGATGCTCGTACCACTCCCTGCTAAAGCCGCGCAGACCGCAATAGACATCGTTGATCGGTGCGCCGAAGAGAGATCGCACCATCAGCGTGAACATTGGATTGCCCCACCAGCGGTGCAAAAACGGCATCGCGCCGGGCTTGACCGTTCCGCCGCCCCACGGCAATCGGCATCCTTGCGCCAGATCAAATCCGTCGCGCAATCGGTCCACGAATTTGGAGATTTCCAGAAAATCGTAGCTGTCGTCGGCATCGCCCATGATAATGTAATTGCCGCGGGCGGCGGCGATTCCGCCCATCAACGCGTTGCCGTATCCCTTGGCTTCGACCGCAACAACGCGTGCGCCCAACTTTTCCGCGATTTGCTGTGAGCCGTCGGTACTGCCGTTGTCGGCAACGATGATCTCGCCGGCGATGTCGCTCTCGCGCATCGCGTCTCGCGCCTTATTGATGCAGATCGCGAGCGTATCTGCTTCGTTGAGGCAGGGCATGACGACCGAAACTTCGACATTATCGGGGTCGACCAAGGGAACTCCTATTTGTAGCGATGTTTCTCCCAACCGGTGTCGGTCAGATCGAATTTCTGTTCAAGAGAAAGGTAGCGTTGATGAATGGCCTTTTGTTCATCGGCGGACGGCCGTGCCGGGCCCAAAAGGGTGTCCGTGACCAGGCGTGGAGAGAACGAACGATAATACCGGCCCAAGGCATTGCGCACAAACGCCTCGTCGTGTGGAAGATCGAGTGACTCGGCGAGTCGGCGATACAGAACATAAGCGGCAATCTTGTTGCCCTCCTCGTTCCAGTGTCCGTCGCCTTGGGGGCGGAAATTCGTCGGGATTCCCTGACCGAATCGTTGCACAGGCGGGCACAGATCAATCGTCTCGATTTCCAAGCGATCGAGCAGCGTCGCGACAACACGATTGTGCCCAGCGCCGTTCGTTGCGAGCAGCAGTACACAGAATTGGCCGTCGTCAGCCTCGACTTGATCCCGCCAATCGCGTAGGACCGTTGTAAAGAGCCGGACCGCTCGCGCGGTCGTTCCGTCTTTTGGGTGGCCTTCCGATTCGGCGACACCGACGCTGTATTTCCTCTCCAGCAAGGGCAGGTCGTCGTGACTGATGCCGGTGTCCCAAGCATCGCCAAGCGCGTCTTCACGAGTCCATCCGAGGCCACTCAAACGCTTCAGGACAAAGTACGTCAAGTAGAACTGGCGCACGATACGTATATGAAGCGGCGAACGCTTCGGCGGAGGGGCATAATGAACTTGACCGGTTTCGTCGACCGTCAGCAGCCCGTCAGCAAGTGACTCGCCGATATCGTTACTGCAATGCGTATAGACGACGATGTCGGGCGAGACGTCCCGTCCTTCGTCCATATAGCGCAGGTAACTCTGGTTGGTACTGTATCCTTCAATAGCAAAATTGAGTACCTCGGCGCGGCATTCCGCTGCATTCAGCAGATAGTCGAGAACCTCGGTGTAGCTGTATTGCACCGGTACGCGTCGATTTTCGCCATTGGAATCGCCAAAGGCGACGACGCGTAGCGTACCTGCGGGCTTGGCTTCGGCGAATTCCCGGTGTTGCCGCAGAGCCTTGCTGTTATGAATCAAGAAATAGATCAGATCGCGATGGGCCAGGTGGCGCCGCTTGCGGATACGATTCGTCGGATTTGTGTATATTCGGTTGCGGTCGCGCACCTGATAGTGATTGACCAATGTCGCCAGATCCGGGCGCAGGACCCGAAGTGCGATCTCAGCCATACCCAGACTGAGAAGAAGGCTGCATACGACGAGAATGAGTCGTGCGAGCCATGAAACGGATCGGCGGCCAGTGCGTGCAGCCGTTTCCGTGCCGGGAATATCCATCGTGGATTCGGGGCGATTCATCGTGATCCGGTTTTTCGTCAACATTGGAAAAACTAATTATATGGCTTTATGGCAGCCATGCAAGTGGCTTCCGGGGACGCGTTTCTTTTCAACGATCCGCTCAAGGGCCAAGAGGAGTCAAGGTAGCGTTGCTCCAAATAGCTATAGTTTTTCCCGTCGCGGAGCCGATGGGGAAAAGCGTATTGAACGGAGCGCGACCGGGATTCATTGCGGCATCTTGTGGTTGCCGCGGGGCGGACGGCGATGTTCGGCGCCTTGAGGGGCGTGACCAAATATGCGGGGCCAAGCGAAAAGCATTGAAGGCCGTCGCGGGCCAATACGCCAGCGCGGCCGATCCGTCTGAAGTCGAATCGATCGCAAGCGGATTGCGCGTTCGTGTGCCGGCACACGCGGGCCTCGCCGCAAGCGTACCGGGCGGACGCGGCTCTTCTCGCGAACCGGCTCCAGCGGCTGTGTTTCCCGCGACGCCGCCTCTCGCGGTGCTGCCTTCGTGGCCGCAGATTGCTTTTGCGTACGATTCATCGTGCATCCTCCATGCGGGGAGATGCGGCCCCGGCCACGACGACCGGGCTGCATGGAGGGTAAGGTCAAATGCGTTATGCGGGGAAATGCGCAGGACGCGGGAGACGCACAAGAACCGGAAGCCATGGCAAAAGACGGAAGACGCCCGCCTGCCTACGCGGCGAAGCCGCTTCGTTC